>CAMASM010000123.1 GCA_945860985.1 Candidatus Finniella inopinata | reverse complement strand
CAGATGTGAAAAATATGAAACAAGAGGAATTTGATGAAGTCATGGAAAATTACAATACAACACCCAGAAAATCTTTGGGATGGTTAACTCCTCTTGAGGCCTTTAATGAAAATTTACACCGTGTTGCACTTCGAACTTGAATGTGGCACCCGTTATATAATCTTGTGAAAAGGAGTAACCTTTATTTAAAAAAGAGGTAATTAGTAGTATATTGAAAAAAAGTATTATTTGGGTTGTGAATTTTTTCTTTAAATATTCTTTACTATGCAAAACACCCTTCCTTTACTTAGGATTTATAATTAAATCATTCAGCTTTTATAGGTAAAAATCAAAAATTACCCTATATATAGTTAAAACAGTTTAGGGCTATTTTCAATAACCTAGTTTAATGTAACGCTGGGAGGAAACCTCCTCTTTGCCGTTCCCATAAATAAGCATAAACGCCTTTTTTATCAATTAATGATTGGTGACTACCATCTTCTATAATCTGTCCTTTTTCAAAAACTAAGATCCTGTCCATATCTTGCAGAGTAGAAAGGCGATGGGCGATTACCAAGACAGTTTTATTCTTCATTAGTTTTTTTAAACTTTCTTGAATAATATGCTCTGTTACAGAATCCAAAGCTGAGGTCGCTTCATCCAGAATTAGGATTTTTGCATCTTTTAAAATTGCCCGAGCTATAGCAATACGCTGGCGCTGCCCACCTGAAAGCTTGATACCTCTTTCTCCAACTAATGTATTGTAGCCATCCGGTAAATCTTTTATAAAATTATGAGCATTTGCTTTAATAGCTGCTTCAATAATTTCTTTTTCTGTGGCATGCAGATTTCCATAGAGGATATTCTCTGCAATATTCCTATGGAAGAGTAGGGGGTCTTGCGGAATAAAGCTGATATTCTCATGCAAACTTTCTTGGGTAACTTTTGATACTTCTTGGCCATCAATTAATATTTGACCTGTTTGAATATCAAAAAGTCTAATCAGAAGATTCACAAAAGTTGTTTTACCACTACCTGAATAACCAACAAGCCCTACTTTTTGCCTGCCTGGAATGCTCACGCTTAAATTGTTAAATAAAAATTTATTTTCCACAAAACCAAAGTATACACTTTTAAATTCTATAGATCCTCTACTCACTTTAATAGCAAGAGCATTTTCGGCATCTTTAATCTCATGGGGAATTGCAATAAGAGTTAGTGTTTGAGAGCATTGTCCAAGCTGCTCAGAAAACTCAAGAAAATCTCTTGAAAGGTTCCACACTGCATCAATAGCGGAGATTGATACCATCAATACCAAAGCAAAATCTCCAATTGTAATCAGTCCTTGTTGGCGAGCGTAAATAAGGTAACAAATCAGAACACCCATTAAAATATTAGAAGCCGTTTCCATGGCTGCTTGTCGTTTTAAATTGCTCCAACGAAGAGCTTGCGCTTTTTCTTCTCTTTCTCTTGCTTGCGCTTTAACGTAATTAATCTCAAATTTTTGTCGAGCAAAGAGACGGACTGTCAATATATTTGTAACGCTATCCATGATCTTTCCAATTAACTTTGTTTGTGTTTTTGAAAGCTGTTCCGACAAAAGGTATGGCTCTTTGGAGAAAAAATAACTACTGACTAAGAAAGCAATAACCCAAGTAAAGAAAATTAATGCTAAAATTAGGTTAACACTTGCCATGGCAAAGCAGGCGATTAATAAAGCAAGGGAGTGAGAAGCAAAGCGGTGAATTATAGTTTCTACAATATCCTGAACAGCTCGCGCCATTTCAGAAATCTTGTTAACGATACTGCCTCCAAAATGATTTTGGAAGTAACTATGGGAATGCTGCTCAGTATAATCTAAAGCTTTTATAACAATATCATTGTAAAGAGAAGGCATTAATCGTAATGACAGGTAATCATAAATACGATAGACAAAATTGATACCAAAGCCTAAGGCAATATACGTTAATGCAGGTACCATGAGTTCAGTAAATAAATCAGCATGTGGTGATACCATCTCTAATTTATCAAGCATTATCTTAATAAGGTAAGGACGTAAAGAAAGATCTATGGACCATAAAACACCAATAATCATCATGCCTAAGCATTCTAAGAAATAGGGTTTTAGAAAATATAAAATAAAGGGAAAGGTTTTTTTAGGTAAATTATCTATGGCCATATATTTTCTCTTCTAGTTTTATAAATCTTTTTAATCTCCATTAAATTAAAAAAATCTACCATATACAAGGATCTATTTAATATTTTTATATAAACCACTATTTGCCAAAATTGATAGTTTTTATCCATTTTTTAATGTGCACTTTTATCCAGTGACTACTTTTCTTACGTGTGTACCCAATCAAATTTATTGACTACTTATTACTTTATCCCCACTGCACTTTTTCCTTAGAGAGGCGACGTTATGTTATCCAATGTCGTAAAAAACTAATAATGAATAATATTAAAAAAATTACTGATAATACTTTAGCAATTTGCGAAAATGTACCCGCAAGGCTGCCAAATCCAAGAAATGCAGAAATCACAGCTAAAGAGAAGAACACGACTATATAAAATAACATAGGTACCTCCATTTTCCTTTTTGTAGGGTTATGTTTGCCGACTGTCTGCTTAAAAGTATCAGAAAGTGAAGTAATTAAAAATACGTGAAAAATACATATATTTAACTAGGTAATTTGATTAGAAAGCAGGCAAAGTTGTGATACAAAAAATGGCAATAACATATTTTAAAGGAACTAATAATAAGAATAGCTAAATTTTTTTGGATGTAAAAATGTATATTTTATATGGGGGGTAAGATTATGAACCGGATAGTAATTATTGCCGTAGGTGTGGTTATTGGCTACTGGATGTAATACTATGGAAGGCATGGGCAAAGATATAAAAAAAGGGGGAGAAAAGATTGAACGTTCTGCTGAGAAAAATAAATAATAGAGAGCGCAACAATAAAGGGCCTTCTGGATTTATTGGAAGGAAGCCTACTCAGGGTTTAGTAGTTATTAATAGATCAAAAAAAGATTTTAATTAAAGCTTAGGCGGACAAAGAACATATAGTATAAAGACAGCCCTACAATGCTAATAGCTGCTACAACTCCTGCGATAATTAGAGAATTTTTTTTGAAATTAAACTTATCTAGGGGAGGAGGATTAATTTGTTGAATTTTTTTATAATAACGAAAA
>CAMASM010000122.1 GCA_945860985.1 Candidatus Finniella inopinata | reverse complement strand
TTAAAGGAAGATTTTCAAATAAGTCATACACGGCACCGTTCCTTTATCAATGGCTTTATTCACATTTTCTCAACCCTGGTTGCTTATATTTTTAAGCATAAAAAACCTGCCATTAAACTGAACTATCTAATCCCGAACTGAGGTTAATAATGAAGGTAAAGAGCAGTGGCGCTGGCAAAGTTTTGGTAATGATCGTCCGCTTTATGGGCTTGATCAATTAAAAATCCAACCTGAGGCACCTGTATTGATTGTTGAGGGAGAAAAAACTGCCGAGGCAGCGAGAATAAAATTTCCCGAATATGCAGTAGTCACCTGGTCTGGTGGCTGTGGTGCCGTGCAAAAATCTGACTGGAGTGTGCTTAAAAACCATGATATCACCATCTGGCCAGATAATGACAAACCAGGATTCAATGCTGTCCAAAAAATTACGGCTATTTTAACTGCCCAAGGCAATCAAGCAGTTAAAACTGTAGATTTATCAGTCGATTTGCACCCAACCTTGCCCCACAAGTGGGATCTGGCCGATAAGGTGCCTGAAAGTATGAATATTAGGGAAATGTTGGCAAATGCCATTGAACAAAGAACCCCTCAAACAGTAACAAAAACCTTGGAAACAACACATACGGTTGGGAAAATCCAAGAAGCAAGTTCAGATCAAACAATACGAACAATTGGTATCGAAGCGATCAGAGGCAATTGTAAAAATCATTATATGGGCTATAGGATTACGCATGAAAATACAGAGTTCATCATAAAAGTTACCAATGATACCTATAAAGAACTCCAACAATGGACGCGCCTTTCTGGTTTTTCTGCAGATTATACAAAACTTGAGGTGCAAGCTGCACTAACCGCTGTTTATACTTACTTGTCTAAAGCGCAAATGGACAAAGATAAATACAATGTTCACACAAATACCCTAGAAAGAGCGATCCATATTGGGGCAATTGCCGGCAAAATAAGAATTGAGAACCCAAGATCCCTTACTGAAGATGAGGATGTTGTGCAGTCGGCCGCTAAGCAATATGACAACCAAGAAAAAGAGATCTCAGAGTTAGTTGCCGTAAAACCACCTACTCCAGGCTTAACAAGTGTGGCTAAAACAGAAATCCTGAGAGCTACGTTCAGATGCCTAGCTATGACAGGCTTCCACATATCCAAGGAAATGTCTGATAAAACTCTAGCTGAAACAAAAATATCTTTCGGTATGGAAAATGATAGCCAAAAAGCTAAAGTAGCTATAGGCGTGATATGTGCACAATTAGCAAAAGAAGCGTCACCTACGATTGATCGACCACTAACCATCCACCAGCAAAAAGAAAAGAGTATCGTTGATTATATTAACGCACAAATCAATTCTAAAAATCACCCATGGATAGCTGAGTCAATTATTTACATTGTCAAAACTCAATTAGGTAGAGATCCCATGCTAGCCTTAGATACTTGGAAAATACTGACGAGAGACAACAACTGCTTTACCCCGATATCTTTTGCTGAGATGCAAATAAAAACCCAGGAAGCTAATGTTTTGTTGAACAGTCAAAAGATTAATCTGACAGCAGAAGTCTATGACAAATTAAAAACAACGCTGAGCACAAACCCACAAGAAGTAATTCAAGATTGTCGTGGAGTTATTGAGTTGCAACTTGATAAAGCTCGACAAAATGACATCAACAAATACACGGAATTATCAAAAGCATTTTTGAAACTCCCATATAATGATCGCGAAGATAGTCGTGCTGCCAAGGAACTTAATGAGATAGTCAACCGTTATCAAAAGGATGAGAAGTTTAGCAAAGCCATCGAAAGCAATCCCGAAACTGAGAGGGTACAAAGGCAATTAACCGAACACAAAATGGTGGAACACAAAATTAATGAGGTACAGCGTGGTTTTGAAAGATAGTAACGCTGAGACCAAGCCCAAAAAATTATCTTGTAAAAATAAACAGTAATATTATAGTGAAAGTGGATCAAAATGCGTGATTGGGAGATATTATGCTAGGTAAGTTGCTCATTAAATTCCTATACATAGCGGTTTTATGTTGTCTGGTGTACGACGGACGATGTGCTGATGACCCAGGATGTGATACACCGCAACGAAGCACTGTAATGCCTGCTGCAGCTTTAGAGCCAACACCTGGTAGAAGGGTATTAGAGGAACAAGCAAGGTTGTTAAAAAGAGAAACCTTTACCTGTATTTTAAGAGAAGATGTCGTAGATAGTTGGGGGGTTAGTTGGGAGTTTTTTGATCATACTTTACACCCTGACTTACCTTTTGATCATGCTGATAAACGATTGAATATTAACAAGTTAATAGGAAAGTTAAAAGCTTTAGTAAAAACTAGAAGCGATGATGCTTTTCATCGTATTTATGGATCTGTTTTGGTGCTTAAAAGTGAAATAAGTGCAGTGCATGAAGATAGGCTAGAAAGATTAACTAGAGAGTATTTTGCTAGTGATGCATTTCCAATACGCGGTGCTTGCGTAAAAGACTATGATGTTAAAGTTGCAGGAGTGCAACTAGGCGGTATAGCTAAGGTCATTTTACCAGGGTCTCGTGAAGTTAAATATTATGTTAAAACTCACAGCGGTGGGCGTCTTTCTTCTCATAGCTCTGCTGGTAAATCGGTTAATCCAGTTGAACTCATGGTTTATAAGGTACTAGAGTTATCCGGTCTTGGCTGTTTAGTACATTTTTTCCAGAGAAGTGAGGAAGATGTTTATATAGCAACTTTAGATGCAGCAATAGAACCTGGAACGTTGCAATCAGATCGGTTTCTTACCTTTGAACAGTATAAGAAGGAACCTAAAAATCCTGAAGAGACGGAAATGGCTAGTTATTTGAGAGGTTTATGGGGCAGCCTAGAAGCTATACAAATACCGTGTTCGGATGCTGATAGACCCGCTATAGAAGCAAGTATTGCTGATCCACAAGCTCAGCGTTTTATAGAACAAATCTCCGTCTTAGATATATTGTCGCGTGTCCTACGCTTGACAGATATGTTTAATAATCCTGATAATTTCGGTTTTGTAGTACGTGGATCAGGATTCCCAAGATTGAGAGTATTAGATTTTCGTGTTTTAGGAGAAGGAGAATTTAAAATAGAACATGAGCATTATAGGGGGTTTTTAGCAGGGAATGGCCATTTTAACTATGCTGTTGCTCATAAGCTGTTAAGTTATACTC
>CAMASM010000121.1 GCA_945860985.1 Candidatus Finniella inopinata | reverse complement strand
CAAAAGATTTAAGCCAAGCAATTGAAAGCGGGAAAATTTCTAAGACACAATTTAGCTTGGAACAATTGAAGGCAATAGAAGCCGGTGATGCCACAATACCTAACCTTACCTGGCATCATCATCAGGATATTGGCAGAATGCAGCTGGTTCCCGCTAATGTTCATCAGGAACTAGGACACGTTGGTGGTTATTCTATTTGGGGAGTTAAGAAATGAAAACGGACAAGGAAATTTGTGAATTTGTGGAACAAAATCTTGGAGTAAAATTTCCAGAAATTTTTAAAGAAATACATTATAATGGCATGGAAAAGTTATATAACAATTTTATTTTTTCATATTTTGATAAAAATTTTGGTAGAAAACTAGAAGAAGGTATTGGTACTTTTTTGACTTTTTTACCAAGTGATCCTTCAAATATTCTAAGAGAAACTTTATTACATCCACAATTATATGGAAAAAAATTAATACCTTTTGTAGATATTGGTGGTAGCAATTATCTTTGTTTTGACTATTCTATAGACGGTTTTAGTGATCTTAACCCTCCAATAATTTTTTGGGTGCATGAGTATGAAGATGGACAAAAAATTTGTGATGTAGCTATCAATTTTCAGAGTTTTCTTGATAAATTAGAATCAGCTGAAAAAATCTGATAGCCGATAGTTTTGAAGAATTTATTAATGGTCTTAAAAGTGAAGATGAGATGGATAAGCTTTGATAAAATTATTATTTCTTATTGGATGGCCCATCTGCAATGTTTGTCTGCATGCTGAATTTGTTGATTTGCAAGCAGAATCTAAGCCCGTAATTTATAGTAATTTTGTTGATTGTGTGCGGAGCTGCATAAACGAAGAATTTTATCATGCAAACCTCTTTGCAAGAAAGGCTCAGGATGATTGGAATGTGGGGTCAAACGGTCAATTTTCTGGAAAGTCTTTTGCTGATACAGTCTCATCCAGCAAAGGTAATGGAAACCTAGCTGGCAAAACTGGTGATAAACCGAAGGTTACCAAGGCGTTTGAGGCTGAGGATGCGCTTGGTGGGCTTAAACCCTTAAGCGCTGAACAGCCTTGGGTGGTAAGACCTGGGCAGGAATGGAAAACCAAAGTTCTTGGCAAAGCACAAGTAACAGGAGGAGGTGATATCATTGCTGGTAAAGCGCATGCAATTCGTAGTTACCGTGAAGCTATATAGCCGGACAAAGAGAAGATGTAGCAGCGGTCTTTATGAACCGTGGTGTACGCAAGGCAACTGGGCACCCCATTGCTGCACCAAACACCAGGCCAGATGTAACAATTCGTCGGAGTGATGGTGTAATTGATCAAATTGAGGTGAGAAGTAGGACAGATCACCCTAAAGATCTTCAAGCAAGAATGGATGCTACAAAAAGTCGTTTGCCTGAAAATATGAGGGGTGGCAAGACAAGAGTGGTTGAATTTACTAAGGAGGTACCATGACTAACCCATTAATTAATGACGTGAATCGCAGTGAATTAGCAAATACCTTAGCTTTGCATGATTTTGCCATTACTGATTATGATTTAAAGGGCTGGGTAGCTTATGTAGTAGAGCTGTTTCGTAAGTATGGCTTAGAACCTACGCGTATGGGTATATCTGCACCTTCATTAAAATCAGGTAAAATGAAAACTTATATTAGGGAAGTTAAAAAATTAGATATAGTTGATAATACTACATTTACAGGCATAACTTTACAAGCAACACGGCGTGCTTCTGATGATTCCTGTTGGGATGATATTTTTACAGTGATATTAAGTATTAGAGATGAAGTGGGTACCTGTATTATTGTTCTTGATAATGCGCTTGTTTCATTTGATTCTCATATATGGGGCAATATTACCCAAAGTATGGCGAATTTCTTTCAACCACTTTACGGTTATGGTTTTCAGAGGGCTTTTAAAAAAGGTCCTATGTTCTATCCATTTGGTATAATTGGTAGTAGTGGCAATGTCAGAATTAGCGACCAAGAGGAAAATTTGATTACTTGTTGGTCAAATGCCTATAAGAAAGGTAAATACAGCACTGGTGATCTGCGTGATATATATCCGCTTAATGTGCTAAGTTCTGCCCATAATCAGCGTATGGTTGAAGGCAAGCCATTGTTTGATTGGATTAACGCAGATAGCAATCGTGGCGACTTAACCAAGCTATCTGAAAACCTATGGTCTTGGTGGGTAAGGGATGAACAGATTGATCTGGTGAGATCGGCATTAAAACCTACGGGAATATTGCTGTGTGCGCCGTAAAACAACAAATTAAGAAAGCTATATAATGAATAAACAATTTAATATTATTTGTGTGTTAATTCTATCTTTTACCTTATCTGGCTGCGGTGCAGTTATGGCAGGGAAAAGAAGTGTTTCAAGAGGAGATGCATCAGTTTTGGTTGTTGGCAAAACTCGAGAAGTTGTAGAGGCTGAATTAGGGGCTCCTGATATGGTATGTAAAATAGAAGATGGCAAAACTAAGGTTGTTTATAGAATGGATCCGGCTGCTCACAGCAGAGGTGGTAGAAATGCAGCTGTTGCAGGGCATGTGGTTGCGGATATATTGACTTTAGGATTGTGGGAAGTAGTGGCAACACCAGTTGAATTAGCTGCACAAGATGAAATTCATAATTTTAATGTTGTGTATAATTCAAATAACATAATTGAATCTGTGGAAGTTTTAAAATAAATAATATAGGTATGCCAAAAATTAATCTTCAAAAGAAAGTGATTTTATGAAATATTGTATAGCATTAGTTAGCGTCTTTTTTAGTTTTGTGAACGCGATGGATCACTCCCTGGACTTTTCCAATTACCATTCGCTTACAAAACCTAATAATATAGGAGGCATGGCTTGGCTTCGAGACTTGGAAGATCGGCGTACCAAAGCTGATTCTTCAGGCAATATTGAAGCCTTTAAAGGGTTTTCTAAGGAAATTTCATTAACTATTGCTGGTAAGTATGGACTTTCTTCACGGGTGGCAACGCTCGAGGAACAGGCTGAGCTAATCCGTTCAATTACCCGCACACGTCTTAAATTTACAGATGACAAAAAAATGCTGCCAGAACTTTATGTTTGGGATGCTGTTCATAATTTATCATCACAACATCAGTCACAGCTTGCTGCTATTTTAACAATTGACACCCTAGCAGCCGCATCTATTGGTAATACGGGGTTTTTAAAGCAATG
>CAMASM010000120.1 GCA_945860985.1 Candidatus Finniella inopinata | reverse complement strand
TGTCCGAGTTCAGATAGAAGTGAGAATTTTTCATAGTGGGCGAACGCGCATTAAATAGCGCCGTAGTGAGCCCCTTGAAAACATAAAAAAAGGTCCCGAAGATAGGTTTGTAACAATCTAACTAGGAGACCTTTTATGCAAATCAAAGGATTGCACAAGAATATATATAGACTCTACAGCTATGCTCGTACACAGGAATGTTTGGAGGTGTATCGTAAAAAATATCAACACCAGGTACAGCGCTGGGAAAAGCTTGCTATTGAAGGCGTTAGCCTTAAGCTAAAACAAGAAATTGTTGGCATCAGTCGAGCTACTTATTATCGCCACAGAAAGATTTTAAAAAATCTAGAAAAAGGTATAACCCCTCCTTCTAAAAAACCTCTCAAGCTTAACAAACCCAGGTGGAGTGAGTCACACAAACAACTCGTTCTTCAAATCAGGCGAGAAAACCCAACCTATGGCAAAGAAAAAATCGCTATCATCATAAAGCGAGATCATGGGCAAACCATCAGCCAAAGCACGGTAGGTCGGATTTTAAAATGTTTGAAAGCAAAAGGACTGATCACAAGATCTATATCAGCACTACGCACCAAACGGAAACGGGTTTTTACAAAGCACGCCCAACCTTGGACATTTAAAGATTACGAAACCATGACCCTTGGAGAGCGTGTACAAATTGACCATATGACAGTCACCAAAAATGGCATCACCGTAAAGCATTTCCAAGGCTGGGAGAGACTGTCAAAGTACATAGATGCCGGTGTTTTCTCTCATGCCAAAGCCAGCAGCGCGAAGAGATTTTTGCTGGATTTTGTTGAGAGGGCACCTTTTGTAATTGAATCAGTTCAGGTCGATGGAGGATCAGAATTCATGGCAGAATTTGAAGATGCCTGTGCAGAACTTGGTATTCCCCTCATAGTCTTACCACCTAAAAAACCAGAGTATAACGGTGGTGTTGAGCGAGGGAACAGAACCTTTCGAGAAGAATTTTATAACCGATCTGATCTTTTAGAGGATTCTGTGCGAGGCATGCAAGCTGCGTTAAGTAAGGCTTTAGTGAAATATAATACTTATAGACCACATCGGAACTTGAAAGGTTTAACCCCTATGGCGTACATTAAAAATACCTTATCGGAGACCTCGATTCTGTCTCATTCAATATGAACCCGCACATTCCGAACAAATTAATAGACATTTTAGATAATTTGTGGTTATAATAACTGATGACAAGAGCATATTCGTTAGACATACGTAACAAGGTTATATCTTTTATTTCTCAAGGTGGAAGTAAAAGAGAAGCAGCAAAGTTGTTTGAGATTGGCGAGGACACGATTTATCGTTGGATGCGTCTCAACAAACTAGGGGACTTGAGCTCTAAGAAGCGCACAGACTTTCCAACAAAAATTCCTCTTGAGATATTACGCAAGTATGTTGAAAAACACCCTGACCACATTCTCAAAGAAATTGGGCAAGCTGTCGGGCTCAGTGCGTCTAATGTTTGGAAGCACTTAAAAAAGCTTGATTTGACACGAAAAAAAAGACAACGCTGTACGCAGAACGTTGCCAAGAAAAACGCGCCCAATTTCAAAAACAATTAGAAGATCTTGATCCGCAGAGCGTTGTCTACATTGATGAAGCTGGAGTGGATAACCGTTTATTTAGAGCTTATGCAAGAGCGCCTCGCGGACAAAAGATTCACGCGGATATACCGGGCAAAAAACGAGAGCGCTTCAGCATGATCGGCGGATGGATGAACAAAAAATTCATTGCTACATTCACTTTTCAAGGGGGATGTAACGCAAATGTATTTAACGTCTGGTTAGCGCAGATTTTGCTGCCAAGCCTTCCTAAAGGAAGTACCATTGTTATGGATAATGCTGCCTTTCATAAATCCACAAAAACAAGAGAACTAATTGAAGAGGCTGGATGTCGCTTACTCTTTCTACCCACATACTCTCCAGACCTAAATCCTCACTTTTACCCACAAGTCTAAAATAGTTATAACTAGCCAAGGTGGATTTAACTAATGGCATAAGAAATGGAAAATGTAGAAGCGATATACAATACCTATAATTTAGGTGAACAATGGCTAGAAAGGGAATTACAACATGTCAATTTTTGCGACAAAAGACTTTTTAACAGACTTTTAAAAACAACTTCTCTTATTGAAGGAAAGGCATCCGGTTCAATCAACCAGAGTTGTAGGACCTGGAAAGATGCTAAAGGAGCTTATAGACTTTTTAGTAACGAGAAATGCGCTGCAAATGAAATTTATGCTTCACATCATAAGGAAACAGGGACAAGAATTAAAGGAAACAAGGTCATATTTGCAATACAAGATACAACCTATTTGGATTTTGATTCCCATATTAAGACCACAGGACTAGGTAGTGTTTCAAAGGCCTATAAAAAACATAAAATGGGTTTAATTATCCATAGCACACTAGCGGTTACAGCCGAAGGATTACCTTTAGGTTTATCGTCGCAGCAATGTTGGTCTCGTCCTCTAAGAGAAGAAGAAGCACAGGAAAAATCAAGAAGGATATATAGGACTTCTATCTCAAACAAGGAAAGCTACAAGTGGATAACCGCCCTTAAAGAAACTGTTAGGAATGTTCCAGAAGGCACACAAATTATTACACTTGGTGACCGGGAAGCAGATATTTTTGAGTTTTTATGGACTGCTCAGTGGTTGGATACTTTCTTTGTAGTTCGTAATAGACAAGATCGAAAATTTATTTGCTCAGAGGGTAACAAAACAAAATTACAAACACGCTTAAAACAATTACCAGTTAAAGCAGAGATTGCACTGCAAATTCCTAAAAGGGTTCATCATGAAGCAAGAGAAGCTAATATTGCGATTAAATATATGACTGGGTTTATACCGATTAGAATCCCAACACTTTACGGCCCAAAGGATACAAAACACAAAATAAACGATAAAGTAGCAGTCTGCGTTGTCAGTGCGAAGGAAATAGATCCGCCTAAGGGAGTTGAAGCCATTGATTGGACTTTGCTTACTAATGTTAAAGTCAATAGTGTTGAGGATGCTATTGAAAGGGTAGATTGGTACAAATTAAGATGGGATATAGAAGAATATTTTAGGGTTTTAAAGTCAGGATGTAAGATAGAAGATGCGCGTTTGTCTACAGGAGAAAGGCTCCAAAAATTAATAGCAATAAAAAGTATTATAGCCTTTAAAATTTTATATTTATCAAAAGTTGCACTGTGTCGTCCTGAAGAAGC
>CAMASM010000119.1 GCA_945860985.1 Candidatus Finniella inopinata | reverse complement strand
AGAATACGCCCTGCGTGATATGTCCAAGCCTATTGGACTTGCGGAATATCGTTTAGATAGAGCTATACCAGAAAATGTCAAAACTGAACTGCCTTCAATTGAAGAATTAGAAGCGGAATTAAATAAAGATATTAACACCAAAGATTAGTAACGATGGCGATCTATCATCTTCAAAGTGGTTTTGTCAGCCGTAGCAGTGGGCGTAGCTCGGTGCAAAGTGCTGCTTATATCACTGGAGCTAGTTTGCATGAATCGCGCCGTAATTTGGATGTTAATTATAAGAATCGTTTAAGTGATATTGCCTTTACAAATACGTTAGCTCCCGAACATGCACTAGCTGAATTTCATGAAGTTGGTGTCTGGGATATTTTAGAAAACTTCGAAGATGAATATGCAATAAAACGCTTTCCAAATTGCCTGGAATCACGGGAGAAATACCTAAATTCGGCTCAAACTGCCCAAACAATTGTGATGGCTTTACCACGCGAACTTGAAGTAGGGGTGTCAAAGGAATTAGTTGAAGAATTTGCTAAAGAACGGTTTGTAAGTCGTGGTTTGATTGTAACTTATGCGATTCATGATGATGAAGGCAATCCGCATGCGCATTTATTGATTTCACGTCGTACCGTGAATGAAAAAGGCGATCTGGCATGGGCTAAGGATCGGGATATTGTTACTCGTAAATCATTGCTAGAAACCCGTAAACTCTGGGCCGATTTAAGCAATAAATACTTAGAACGCGAAGGCTTTGATGTACGTATTACAGAAAAAAGCTATGCAGATTTAGGGATTAATCTGGAGCCATCGCTGCATCGGGGCTGGGTCGCTGATAAGCTTGGTGCTATGGGGGTTAACTCCTATGTCGTGGCAGAAAATGCCGCAAGGTTTGCTCGAAACAAGGAAATGCTGATTGAGCGCCCCTTTGAAATCTTACCCGAATTAACGAGTAAAGCTGCAACATTTACACAAAGTACATTACTAAAAGCGATTCAAAAACGCATTGGCGATGACGATAAAATTGTAGCGAATGTGTTTGAGGGGGCCTTACAACATGCAATAGTTGTGGGAGAGGGGATGAATGGTGAGGTGCGCTACACCACGCAAGCTTACAAAAACATGGAAGAGCAAGCGGTAAACAAAGTTTCAGAACTAATGGCAACGCCTTTTGAACAGAGCAAATTAAGTAAAGATAAAAGCTGTGAGCACATAGAAAGCAACTTTGCTTATTTTTCTAAAGCCCAAAAAGAAGCAGTTTTAGGATTAACCCAAGATCAAAGTTTGAGCGTATTGATAGGTCGGGCAGGGGCCGGTAAAACCACAACTTTAAAGGCAGTGAGTAGGATTTATCAAGCATCTGGTCATAAAGTTATCGGCACTTCCTTAAGTGCGATGGCAGCCGAGAATCTTGGCCAAGAAGCTGGGATTAAAGCGGCAACCTTGCATAGCTGGTTATATAAATGGGATAGCTACCAAGCAGCAAGTGAAAAGTTCCTATCTTTCAACAATGTAATGGAAGAAGGGTTATTCAAGCAACTGCAGTGGTACAAGGATTTGCAGCGTTATGGACGATCACAGTTAACCAAAGATACGGTGTTGATTGTTGATGAAGCAGGGATGGTGGGTACGCGTCAATGGGGTGAATTGCTAACCCATGTGCAAAAAGCAGGTGCGAAGCTAATTGCGGTGGGTGATGATAACCAGTTTAAGGCAATTGAAGCGGGAGATTTCTTTAGGGAACTTAAAGATCAGGCGAGCCAGGCTGAACAACAGGCTCGGGAGCAAAACAGCCAAACCACTAATTTGTTTAGTCTGCAAGAAATTCGCCGGCAACGGCATGAGTGGATGCGACAAGCAAGCCATCAATTAGCAGAATTAAACATATCTGAAGGCCTAAGTGCTTATGAACAGCAGGGACACATTAATCAAACAAGTCGTGATAAATTAAGCGAAGATATTGCAACCGCTTATCTGGGTAAGCTTAAGGCCAATCCATCACAAACGGGGTTAGTTTTAGCTTTTACCAATGTGCAAACCAATGCGATCAACCAGGCGATTCGTAAACAGCTTAAACAAAATGGCATGATTGGCAGTCAAGATGTGGCAACGATTAATGGTCATGGTTTTGCACTTGGTGATCAAATCGTTTTTTTAAAAAACAATAAAACAGATTTGAAGGTTACAGATAGAGATGGGGTCATCCATCCGGAACAATCGATTAAGAATGGCACCAAAGGTACAATTCAAGCCGTTGATGTATATGGTAACATTAGAGTGCAATTGGTAGACAATTGGTATACAACCATCAAGGCAACAAATGAATCACCTAAAGTAGCAATTGGCCAGCCAACACCTGAACCAATGCGACAATACAATTATACGGATATTGCCCATGGTTATGCAGTAACTACTCACAAATCCCAAGGGCAGACGGTTGATTTTACGATTGTGGCAGCAAGCAAAAATATTGATGCCAAAGGTTTGTATGTGGCAATGACGCGCCACCGGGATGATGTACAGTTATTTTATGCAAAAGAAGATTTTTTGAGTTTTAAGGCATTAACTAGCCAATTAAGTAGGTTTGACCATAAGGATTTAGTCAAAGACTATACAATTCGTCCTGAGAATGAAGCGGCTTGGCAACGGGTGCAAGCATATCGCTTAAGTGCATTGGATGCAGCAGCAGTACTTAAACAGCAAATTGGCAAAGACCATAATAACCAATCTGGCCAAATTGATTGGCAAGCTTATCATCAAATCAAACAAGACCAGGTTTGTCTTGGTAAAGAAATCTTATCTAATTTTAACAAGCATCAGCTTTATGTTAATCAGGCGGGATTGACCCAAGAAATGCTACAAATTAGCACTGGCCAAAAAGTTAGACCATTATCAACGGTTGAGTATAGGGCAAAAATCACGGTGGAACTTTATGGTGAGACAGCCCATTTAGCACGACAGCTATGGCAAGAGATTCGTAAAACCCACCCTGGTGATAAGTGCTACCAACACAACTCTTACCCAACTTTTAAAGGGTACCAACAAGAACGTAATACTTTGGCGCACACGATTAATCAAAATTACCCATTGCACCGGGAATTTATCAATCAGTTCAACAGTCAGTTTGGGATTAACTTAAAAACGGTAGAGGCGCAAAGCCTGCAGTTTGAACAACAAGGGCTCTTAGATTCTATACCCCAGGAGTAACTACCAACGTACTTAAAAAGCACCTTTAAAAATTATCTAAAATGGTTCATAAAGATGCATGG
>CAMASM010000118.1 GCA_945860985.1 Candidatus Finniella inopinata | reverse complement strand
ACGATTTACATCTATTAATTCTGCTGCGCATCTTGCGGTTGTACCGGCAACAAAATGTTCTATTAAGCGATCTTGTTTGGCCTTACTTATTCGACTCTTCTTCATACCATCCTACATAACACATTTTTGTGTTATCTGGGACAGCCCCTTTAGTTTTATAACAATAGGAGAAAAATAGACATTGATGAAATGTTAAAGGACATTTTGTTTAAAATGATCTGTTCATACTTAGTGAATATTTCGTGGCATCTGGCTAGAACCTCCTTTAGTGAATGGGATATGATTTTTGCAAATCAGGCTATGACAGTTGCTGCGATTGATCGTCTTGTTGACTATGCCACAATTTTAGAAATTATTACCGAGAGCTATAGAAAAAATCAGTCCATGCAAAAAACTAAACAATGAAAAAATAAAACGAAAAAAGAGGAGAAAATATGACCATTAGATCACCCCCAAACCGGCAATAATTTCTGACGGTTCTGTTCTTGCAATGCCTGTCATATTTTTAAACTATTTGAACACTACTCAAAAGTTCTGAAACTAATTGATTTATTGGACGAACTGTTTGAGTATCTTTCGTATTAGTATTTACAGGCGCACTTGATCTAAACGTCTCACCCTCAGTGGCAGGAATAGAATATGTTTTTTTTGCATCTGCAGTGAATTTTCCAAGCAAGTCATATAAGGTGTTGAACTCGGCCAATATTAGTGTTTTGCTTTGTGTTAACGCTTCTTCAGTTGGTCGATTTATAATTGTGAATGCTACATCCTCCAGCTTAGCTGGTGTGCCAAATGTAACAGTAGGACCAGAGGTTGCTAACAAGAGATCATAGGAATCATGCAAAAGCATGGATAGTTCTTCTGTGGTTTGATTATTTTGCGCTAACCTCGCGTATTTCGGGTAGGCCGCAATCATTGATAGCTCATAATTTTGCATGGTGTCATCATTTAGTGAGTATGCATCTTGTACAAGAAGCGATAAATCAGACACTTCTATTATTCTATAATCTACGTATTTTCTGCTCATATCTAGAGCCCACTGGTCCGCAGTGCTTTTATCTAATGTGTCGGTTGACATCGTCATCAGTAGGCCTTTTTGAGGATCAACCCCTCCAGTGATAAAGGGTGCTGCGTATACGATTGCGTCATTTGCATCCTCAATCTCTTTGAGGGCCATATCATGAATCTTCAGCGTTGGATCATTTAACGAGCTGATAATAGTTGGATAAGCAGCACTTAGCTTGTCACGCAAATCAGCAGATTCGCTTTTTAGAAAGTCATCAATAAACTGGATGGGTTCACTTAAAGACTCCTTTTCATCACTTGATAAAGTCGGTGATTGAGTAGAATCCACAATGTTCATAAATTGCAACTGCAAAGCACCTAAGCTATCCTGGAAGTCTGTAAGTTCTGGAATCCTGTCTAATAAGTTATTTAGGGAGGTTATTGTGGTTAGGTAGGGTTGGGTGGTTATGTATGTTTTGTAGTCTGCGGCAGTTTGGCCAGGTAGGCTAAAAGTTGCTTTCCGCATGGATGGTTCAGAAGATATTATTTGTACTGTTTGCAAATTTGAAAGCAACCCCTTAATTCTTCGATTAATTTTAAAAAAGGAATCGCCTATACCAACCATAAGTCTTTGATTCCTTTTTAAAAAGCTTTTGATTTTGCCATTCGTAGTAATAGATGCTGATTGTGTGTTCGAACTTGATTGTTCTGCTTTTTTAGCAAGATTTGGGACAACTTTTTCCAATGCCTCACTATAAGAATCACTATTTGTTTTTAGCGTTGCCATTTGCTGACCCCACAACGTACACCATTGATCTGTAAATAACCGTAGTCCAAGTTCCATATAATAATGAAGCGAAGCAAGCTCATTCGACTTAAAATCAGCGTAAGCCCCAAATTCAGCCTTTAAATCTGCGTGAATTCTTCTTGATTTGGCCTCCAAAATTGGGCCACTAATTAATGAAGCAACCGAATTGGTAAACTCTTTTGCTACTTCTCCTACTGCCATTCCGATAAATCCATCCTTACCTAATTTCGTTCCAACAGCCTGCCCAATTATCTGCATGCCCATTCCAAGAAATTTTCCGGCTAATGCAGAATCTTCTCGTGCCTTTTCCATAGTCTTTTCACCATTATCGACTGCTTCCACTGCTTGTTGCGCCTTCATAACTTTTTCAGTCATTGGGTCTAGTGCGGTAGATTTTAAATGACCAGACAATTTTGTATTGGCTAACGTTGCTAACGCTATCATAGTGGTTACTCGGGCTTGAAATGCATAATAATCCTGCTGAATTAGCACAGAGTCAAAGGGGAAAGAATTTAAATCTTTTTTGAGTTTGCGCAAACGAGCTGCTAAGTCAAAAGCATAGACCTGCATATCTCTGGCATCGTCTCGCATTCTCTTGGTTTGCCCAGTAGAGCTAGTGTATTGATAGGGCTGCACGACCTGATGACCAAAATCATCAAAGATGCTCGGAAGTATATTTAGGCGGTTTCTGCATAACAAAATTAACTGTATTACCCTATTAAATTGATCATCCATGGCACTAATATCATCAGAAAAAAGTGGAGTTTGCAGACGGCGGGCGTTCCTTATAGACTGCACATCTTCTATATTTTGAGCAAGGGTTTTAGCCAGATCAAGTCGTGCCATTTGCGCGTCAGTTTTGACTTGTCTAGTATCAATCGCTAATCGTATTTGATTGGCGAATGGGCTGCCACTTTCTCCGGCAGCTATAGCTGCCGATATGTTCTTAGTATCTGGCCCCTGGGAAGCTTGCAGGGATAAAACTGTAGTTGCAATTAAAATCACTTTAATACGACGCATCCTAACTCTCCTTGTTTATCTTTGTATTTACATAATCATAAAAATAAATGTCTGGATTTTATCCACTATTGCCTAGTCCCATATTGAAACTACTGTACTAGTGCCACCAGGACGGGCAGTAGTATCGTTAGGAGTGGGGACATTAGTGGTGGTGGGAGATGGTACTGCAGTGATCGGCGAATAATGTTCTACCCAGCCATTAAATATGTCATCTTTAACTACTGTCCAGTACAAATCACCAGCATGCATGGTTGATGTTATGTTAAACAAAGTACGTTCAGATGCGGTACTCCATAGATCTTGCCACATTCAAGTTCGAAGTGCAACACGGTGTAAATTTTCATTAAAGGCCTCAAGAGGAGTTAACCATCCCAAAGATTTTCTGGGTGTTGTATTGTAATTTTCCATGACTTCATCAAATTCCTCTTGTTTCATATTTTTCACATCT
>CAMASM010000117.1 GCA_945860985.1 Candidatus Finniella inopinata | reverse complement strand
TAAAATCATGAAGCCGTTTGGCTTTATTAATTTTTGCACGAATGGATCACGATAATTAGTGGCGGTTTCAAACGTTCCACCAAAAGTAGTTTCTGGGTAATTTTTAAAAATAGGAAAATAAAAATCACCTTTATAGATAACTAACAATGGCTTGTCGTTAGCAATAAATTCTGCACACAATGTTACAAAAAAAATTACAACAAATATAAAAAATGAATAGTATCCGCGTTTGTTTGCCTTAAATTGATACAAACGCCTTTGGGTAATAGGATTCATAAATTACCTTTTTTTGAGAAACCTGAAAATTTATTTTTAAAAATTAACGATTTGTTAACTTTTTGGTGGTATGTGAAACCGCCCACCACCCCCGCCCTAAATAGGGAGGGCCGCCCGCCTCGGCTCCAACCTTGGGCAGATAAAGCTTCGCCATTGGCATCCTTAAGGGCTTTAGAATGATGCCTTGAAACAATATCTGAAGAGACTCTCTTATTTTTAATAATAACACCTGAATAGTTAAAAATTTCTTAAGGTATCTTCGGTGACACGAATCTACATACAGCATATTTGACATTAAATGTATCTGAAATAAAGAAAAACTAAAAGACTTGGCGTCCCCAACGGGATTCGAACCCGTGTTGCCGCCTTGAGAGGGCGATTTAAAAGCCTCAAACATCCTTGCTTTCTGTCATTTAGCTGTTTCATATTTTATTACGTTACCATAACGGTTGCATTGCATTTAAATCGTGATTGACTCCAATATTCGTTAGTTCTATTTTATTTCCATAAGCTGAAAATGCTGCGATTGAAAAATTATGTCGTCTCCACGTTCAGTTCAACAAAAAGTCAAAGATGTGGAGGAAATATTATGTTCAAAAAATCTGTAACTAAATTTTTAACAATTAGCTGCTTCTCAATTTCCTATTTACTGCTGAGCTCACAGCTGCTAGCTATGGAAAATTCTTTGGAGAAGAACCCCCATCATCAATTAATATGCAGCATCAAAGAACGTTACGCAGAAGTTATTGACACGCGCCAAGCTCTTTTGAAGTGTCATCATGGTATCGCTTTAATTGATTTAGCCCGTGAATATTTAGAACGCGGAGTACATACACCAGCAGACTATGATCCATCAGTTGATTGGAGCTTGGTGATTCGCTATGTACTTTTAGGCCATGGTTACGGTGGAGTTAGTAAAACAACAAGAGCTACTCCTGATGAAAGTATAATCATGCTTACTGGCTATGCTTTAAGTCATGCCTATCAGGTAGCCCAGGGTAATAACTCACCGCTTAAAGCAGAGGATGTTTTAAATTCAGGTGGCAGTCAATATTTTGCTGGCCATGTTGCTTCTTTCAATAATGTAGCCGCTAATCTACCCGAAGAAGTTTATGCTTTTGCTAGGGAAAACCATGCACGTGCAAAATTAGGTGAACTACGCAACTTCAATGCTTGGTTTGCCCATGAACGTTTTTGGGCAACATCTGGAGTGTTAGACCCTAAGATTCCTAATGTATTAAAGGATGCTTTTGCCCTACACAATGGTACACCTATTAGTTTTTTGAAAGATTTGACTAACAAGCTTAACTTGGCAATTGGTGCAATTAAAGGTAACCCTAAACCAGAGGCCGTGGTTGAATTAGTTGAATTTTCCCAACAAATTCTTATGACCTTAGCTGCAGGAGTTTACCACAATGGTGAATTTGTAAGGCTTGCCCCCGGTAACAGTCAGGACTGGGAAACTATACGCAAAGCCTTGTTTTTAGCATTAAGTGTGACAAGTAATCCTGGAGGGGCAGAAGGTGAAGCCTATTTGGATTCCTTTTTAAGTACCGTGTATAACTGCGGTGATTATTACCCTAAAAAAACCGAAGCAAATTCAATAAAAGAATATTACTGGAAGCTTGAGGCTTACACTAATGGTTTTTCGCGTCTTTGGAATGGCATAGTTGCTAAACAAAAAAACTCGACCATTCAAGACGAGCTGCAAAAAGTTATTAAAGACTCTAACTCCACATTATATTCGATAATCAGACAAATGGATTTTTGGAGTGATCCTAAAAATTTAAATGGAAAGGCTCCAGAAAAGTATACCAGTGAATATGGTGCAAGCCATAATTTGCTTAGAAATGCTTATGAAGAATCGCTTAAAGCCATGTCAACATCTGTTGATGCTACTAAAATTGAACTGGCTGCCTCTTTAATTTTGCACCCTAAACTGAAACACGAACAGGTGTTTCGCACCCTTTATCCTGATTTAACAGCTTGGACAACTTATCACACTCCAAGTCCTGCAATTGCTAAATTGGTAACTGAACCACTCATTAAGATTAACTTACCAAAAGGTTACCAACCGCAGGCAATTAAGCTTGGGTATGATGCAGGCAAATGGCACCTAAAGGCATGTAAATTAGACAATACCGGTAAGGTGCTTGAAGAGGTTAGCTTATGGCAACAGGGAGGTAGTACTAAGGAAAATTTTGTTGGTTCACTTGTTGACCCACAAGGCACGCACTTATTTAGCTTTGATGTTGATGGAGCAACAACAACGATTAAAGCGATTAGTGCAGGGTACTTGCTGTATATTGGTAGTGATGGAACCACCACAACGGTTGCCAATGGCAAAGAACTTGGCATTATCGAATCATCAGCCTACCCATTAATTGGTGGGTCTACCTCTTCTCTCCAAGCATTTTCTGAACAAGCTACTGACGCAATCTCAATTAAAGGTAAGGCTTACGTTGGTGTGCGCGGTTTATTAAAAACCTGGCGTGATAATATTTGGATAAGAACCGAAACTATTTCAACCTATGACGATAGTGATATATTACCTGGTCATGGTTTTGATTCGAATAAGGATTTATGGTTACAAGCTGGTTCTGTAAATGTGCCGTTTACCATTGTTAAGGCTGGGCAATGGTTGAACATGTACACGCTGTCTAATCCTAAAGGTGAATTTTATGTCAAAACTTATGGTAGTCACATTCAAGCAGGTAATGGTTTACAAATTAGTACAGCTACCTGGGCTGGTGATTCCCGTATAGAAACTGAGGGTGGCATAATTTCCATACCGACAATTGAATTTGGCAGAACCTTTAATTATTTGGGCAAGTCCATTTGTTTTTCAACCAAAAAAGTGAGAGACGAATTAACCCGAGGGTCAGATATTTATGGGCACTTTGTAGCTTTTCATGAAAAAGATGTGGCATACCCTCCGCTTACCCAGGACCAATTATTTATGAGGTGGTACAGGAACTTGCCATCAAATAGTGGTGGAGGCGGTGGAGGTGGCGGCTTTAGCATGAACACCAATAGTAATTATAATAGCATTAAAA
>CAMASM010000116.1 GCA_945860985.1 Candidatus Finniella inopinata | reverse complement strand
CCATTAACCGATCCAAATTACATGTCCGTAGCCATGAAAAGCTTTTTTCGAAAGAAGCTTAAAAGCCAGCTTAATGCACTACATAGAAAGTGTTTAGACTTTGGAAAAACTTTACAAGTCACAGCCATTAAAGAGCCTGATTTTGTTGACCAAAGCTGTTTAAGTGAAGAGCGATTTAATCATTTTGCGTATTATAGTCATGAAAGACGTCAGCTTCATGAAATAGAGATGGCACTGCAACGGTTATACAATGGTAACTATGGCTATTGCTTAGCCACTGGTGAACCAATTGGTGTGAACAGGTTGCTTGCTGAACCATGTGCAAAGTATAGTTTGGAACAGCAAATATCCCGTGAAAACTTAAAATATTTTCACGGATAAAGATGTGCTTTGTGAGATAAACGCTGTGGAATTATGGAAATATGGAAAAACTTAATTAAACAAGTTTGTCTTTTCTGACTTGTTTATTATTTCTAATGAGCCTAAATAATAAGCCATTAGGATCAAGCGTGGTTCGCTATGGCTATTTTTTCGTCTTTAAGTCGCCAACAAAAAGAGGCTGTTGGCCTGCTGCAAATTGGCACGTTTCTCGAATATTTTGATCTCATGCTCTATGTTCATATGGCAGTTCTGCTCAACGAGTTGTTTTTTCCTAAAACTGATCCTCATACAGCGTCTTTGCTTGCTGCTTTTTCCTTTTGTTCAATTTGGGTTTTGCGACCTTTTGGGGCATTAATTTTTGGCTATATTGGTGATTCAATGGGACGCAAGCCAACAGTTATTATTACAACAATGATGATGGCTGCTTCTTGTATTCTAATAGCTTCAACGCCAACTTATGCAGAAATTGGCATTACAGCCGCTTGGTTGATTATACTTTGTAGGTTTTTGCAAGGTATTACTTCGATGTGCGAAATTATAGGAGGTGAAGTTTACTTAACAGAAATAATTCAAAAACCACTAAGGAACACTGTAGTTGCTTCTTTAAGAATAGTGGATGACCTAGGGTCAATGGTTGCTTTAATCGTGGCCAGCATAGTTACCTTAAACGGTATGAACTGGCGTACAGGTTTTTGGATAGGAGCATCTATTGCGGTTATAGGCTCTATCGGTCGCATTAGACTTAGAGAATCACAAGATTTTGTAAAAGCAAAAGAAAAAGTAACTATAAAAAACTCTAAAGAGACCAAGTTAAATTTATTGACTTGTTTAGCTTATTTTTTCATTCAAACGGGAACTCCATTTTTTTTTACATTTGCATACATATTTTGCGGAAATTTATTACAAAATAAGTTTAATTACACTTCAGAGCAGGTTATTAACCATAATCTATTAGTTTCTATAGCACCGCTAACTGCGTCGTTTTTATATACGCTAGCTAGCAAATACTGGTCTCCTTTTATAATATTGCGTTTAAAAATTTTTTTTAATTTTGTTGTTTGCGTTGTAACTCCATTTCAACTATTTCTTGTAAAAACTCCTCAAGACTTATTGTATTTGCAATGCGCAGTAATGTTTTTTTGTTTGTCAGGCATACCAGGTCAAGCTATTTTTATGAGTTTTCTACCTATTTTAAAAAGGATGCGTCTTGCAAGCTTTTTATATGCGATAGCACGCGCGTTTATATATGCTATCTCTTCCTTTGGTATAATTTACTTAATAAAGTATTTCGGCTATTACGGGCTTTGGGTTATCTCACTTCCTGTATGCTTTTCTTTCTTATGGGGAGTTAATTACTTCCAAAAACTAGAAAACCAAAAACAACATGAAGTCCATACTACTCCACACCAATTATCCATCAAACCAGATGAGCTTAAGGCGGCAGGATAAACACCTTAAGTCTGGTGGTAATTTTTCATTTGCAACTCCCTTACGCGTCTCTTATAGACAAACATTGCAAGGCGTTGCTCTTCATTTTATAACGGGATGATAAATATGCAGATTGATGAGCTCGTTTCTTTATCCACAGTGCACGAATTAATTTTGCACGAGTCATTTGGAGACATAAGGTCGAAAAGCATCATTCGTGGATATTCCTGGTGGATAAATAGCAATCCCGAACAAAGAGCAGAAAAACGACGAGATAAGGATTTTTTGTTTGATTTACTCTGTGCTAAAAAATCATTTGAAACAATGCTTTGGGTTTGCATTTCAAATAATTTAATATTTGCTTATTTAAATGACGCTGACCAAACATTAAAAGAAGTTTCGCAACAGCTGTTTTTTGAACACTCCGAAGAGATTTTTGATCTTGGGGGTTCATTCGTGGTTAAACAAACAGGTGTCATCATGATTGCAATGACAGAAAAAAGGATAACAAATATTATCCAAAAGAAGCCTCACAAATTTGGTATTTTTAACCATGAATTTCACACTAATGAAAACAAAAAAGAAATAGAAACTATATATGCAGGTTTGCAATTTGAGAAAGATTATATCAATTCTATGTTTGGGAAAGATCACACTAATCTTAGTGGAAAAGAGCTTGCAAAATTTTGCAAAGACAAACTTTCATTAGAAATATCAGAGAAGCGAGGCATTGATATCATGAAGTTGATCAGGCCAGATTCTTCCACAAAAGAAACCGATGAGGATGATGTTCAGGAAGATTAACCTTATGGACAAAAATCTAACGCAGACACTAATGCAGCTAAAAATATACCAATGGCGGGACACAGACCCTAAAATCTTAAAATCACCCTCCGCACGGACCCTAAAATCTTAAAATCACCCTCCGTGCGGACCCTAGAATCTTAAAACCAGCGATCATTCGGCCACTTAAATCTCAAAACCATTTTCAATTTTCTACGTGATCAAACAACAGCCTAATCCAATTACGTGTCAGCGCATGCTCGTTCGCCATTTGCCTTTCTTTCTCAGAGTATTATTGTGAAAAATAAGAATTATAGCAAATTCAAAAGAAAAACACCATATCTTCCGAACGATCGCTGGAATCTTAAAATCACCCTCCGCGCGGACCCTAAAATCTTAAAATCACCCTCCGCGCGGACCCTAAAATTCACAAATCACCCTCCGCGCGGACCCTAAAATCGGAAAATCAGCGATCGTTCGCAAAGTATTCCCATTCTACTTTTTACCTGTTTTACTTCAGACATACAGAATGCTGGAGTTAAAAAATGCCGAAGTTAAAACAACATCAAGAGCACAATTACAATTGTGATCCAAAAGATACGCAGCTATTCACCGCTGAAGAGCTTGCTCAAAAAATAAAGCTCTCCGAAAAAAAATTACAGACCATGAGAGTGCAAGGTGGTGGCCCCAGGTACTTTAAATTATCTAAAGGCCGTAGAGCACCAGTTCTCTATGACTGGAAAGACGTACTTGTGTTTTTAGAATCTCATAAGCGTATTAGCACCTCAGATAACGGAGATAACCAATGAGCTATTTAGAAA
>CAMASM010000115.1 GCA_945860985.1 Candidatus Finniella inopinata | reverse complement strand
TATTAGCAGGATAATGTGCTTAAAAAATAGGCACATTATTGCATGAGTTTAAGTATAGTTGCAACAGTAATTAAATAATAGTTAAAAATATGAGCATAATATTTAATTTTACTTTAAGTATACTATGCAAAAATAACGGGTTATAGAGGTTGGCAACCCTCATATTTTGATTGCCATCCTTTAAAAATAAGGGGTTTTAGGTGGTTAAGTTCCCCCTAGCACCATGGCTCAAGTGATTACTTAGTGAATAATTGTGTAATAACTACGTCTCCCACCACATTGATGGGGTAGACCAAAAGATTAGTTAGCAGTGGATGACATCAAGCACGGATGCAGAACGCTGCTACCCACCACCTCACCAAATCCCCAGGTGAAAACAACATGCATGCCTCTACACGCGGTTCCAGGCGATTGTAGTAGTATACGACACCATAACGGACAACTATGGACAGGTGAGGTCAAATGGCATGGAAGTGGCAGCTATGCTGATTTTTGTTGACTATACCTACAAAACAAGCAACCATAGGTTTTGATTCCATTGTTTAGCAAT
Source organism: Candidatus Finniella inopinata (assembly GCA_945860985.1). Lineage (GTDB taxonomy): Bacteria > Pseudomonadota > Alphaproteobacteria > Paracaedibacterales > CAITNM01 > CAITNM01. Next base: position 2,914 of record CAMASM010000115.1, on the reverse strand, counting down.
AGATTAGAAAAATTATGCCATTTAAACCCGGACAAAGCGGCAATCCCTTAGGTAGAGCCAAACATGTCGACCCCCGTTCTAAAGACCTTGAGGCGTTTTGCCGGGAACATCAGCAGGACATCAAGAGGGTTGGAGAAATTGCCTTACGCCGTGCTGTGAAGGGTGAAGAGCCTTGGGCGATCAAACTCTGCCTGGAATACTTCTACCCCAAGCCTGGCAGCTTTGTGGCGATTTCTCGAGAGGAAAGCACGGAGATTAACCTTAACCTCAGCAGTTTCAGTAGTGCGTTAAGCCATGAAGACCAGCAAACCTTTCTAAAGCTGTGGCTGAAGAGCAAAAGAGGTATTCCAGCGTTTACTAATCTAGACAATACTGCGACTGAGATTATTGAGTTGGAGACGACCTCTGACTAGCAAGATCTTCTAGCAATCGACTAACATAAAACGCAAGCAGTGATAGTAATGCATCTCAAACCCACTAAACACATAGGATCAGTCTAGACAATAATTGCCTTTATAAGGCGACGTAACTGATTTGGTTAGCGAAAAAAACCCAGGATAAATATGGGTTATAAGTATTTACTACTTCAATCGGTCAGTTATGAGTATTCAATATTTATTTATACTGGGGCTAGGGGGACGGTAGGGTATGCTATCTCCTAGCCATTGACCATGCCAGGAGATAAATGCTCATGGCTAAGTGTTCATTGTAGTGGTCCATAGATAATTTATCATATAGCAACATTGCTTCTCAAATTTGCAAAAATTCATGGGAGATTATCTATTAACTATCTAGGGAAATACTATAACTAATGCTATGCAATATTTCATAAAATTACTTTTTTTTGAATATTAATTTTTAGATCCTGATTATTTATTTTAAAACTTCTACATATTCAATTATGTTGTTTGAATTATACACAACATTAAAATTATGAAATTCATCTTGTGCAGCTAATTCAACTGGTGTTGCCACTACCTCCCATAACCCTAAGGTTAATATGTCAGCAACCACATGCCCTGCAACAGCTGCGTTTCTACCACCTCTGCTATGAGCAGCTGGATCCATTCTATAAACAACCTTAGTTTTGCCATCTTCTATTTTACAGACCATATCAGGAGCCCCTAACTCAGCTTCTACAACCTCTCGAGTTTTTCCAACAACCAAAACTGACGCATCTCCTCTGGAAACGCTCCTTTTTCCAGCCATAACGGCCCCACAGCCCATCAAAATAAAAGACATTACCAACACACAAATAACATTAAATTGTTTCTTCATTACATAACTTTCTTAATTTGTTGTTTTTACGGCGCACACAGCACTATTCCTGTAGGTTTTAAGGCAGATCTCACCAGATCAATCTGTTCATCCTTTACCCACCAAGACCATAAGTTTTCAGATAGCTTGGTTAAGGTGCCGCGATTGCTATCTGCGTTAATCCAATCAAATAATACGACACCATCAACCATACGCTGGTTATGGGCAGAACTTAGCACATTGAGTGGGTAGATATCCCTAAGGTCACCTGTGCTGTATTTATCATTACCCATATGGTAGGCTTGATTCCAACAATTAATCAGATCTTCCTCTTGGTCGCTAATTCTTACATTACCACTTGTACCAATTACACCAAACGGATACCATTTAGGTCCTTTTTTAAAAGATCTTTGAAAACCATAGCCATAACTTGGCTGAAAAAAATTCGCTAATTTCTGTGTAAGTTGATTCCAAACTGCAACATCAAATGCTATCAAAGCATTATCAAGAGTAAAAACACAACTTGTTACATTAGAATTTGAGTCTATATCAATACTTGCATTAAATATTTCATCTCCATGTGAATTATCTGAACCACGCCAAGTTGCTTGCAAAGATATGCCAGTAATCGTTGCATTATCTACTCTATCTAATTTTTTAACCTCTCGAATATAAGTGTTCATTTTTTTTGACTTTATCGATGGTGCACAAACCCCCATGCGAGTTGGCTCTAAGCCATACTTACGAAATAACTCTACTACATAATCTACCCAGCTTTTTAAATCATAAATAGAATTAGCAAAATCATGCAAAGCTAAAACATTTGCTAACTCACTACGCTTAATATCATTAATTAACAGTTTAGTCATTTTGGTAATCCCGTAGTAAATTCAACAAACTTTCTTTTTCCACCTTGGATACTTTCAGGCAAACGGCTGTGAGTTGCTTCCATTCTTGCCCGCAATAAAGTTTCTGTATCAGTCCTACTCGCCACCTCAATCTGATCAATTCTACCGTCAGCATGGCGAATCGTTACATCTGGCCTGGTGTTTGGTGCTTCAATCGGATGACCTGTTGCCTTGCGTACACCACGATTCATAAAGACCGCTGCTACATCTTCTCTTTGTCCGGCTATAATCGCTTCACGGTAACTACGAATTGCATGCGCTTTACCAGCGATGACATCACCTCCTCCTGTTACTTGTGCTTTGCCAAGAACTTTGGTTTTCCATTCCTGCCCAGGTCTTACCACCCAAGGCTGTTCAGCGCTTAAGGGTTTAAGCCCACCAAGCGCATCCTCAGCCTCAGCATACTTACCACCTTTATATGTCTTAGGCTTAATTCCACCTTCAAGCCGTAAGCGCTCAGCAGCAAAGAACTCCTTATAATTAAACTGGTCTTTAACATATTTCTCAATTTTTCCAAGCCTCAACTCAAGTGCAGTTAGAGCGCTTGCAAGCATCGGCCTACTAGCTACAGCTGCCTTATAAGCCTCATGCAAGCTTGGGTAAACTGCCTTACCAACCTTAAAGCCCACTGTCGCAATGCCACCAACCACCACAGCACTCACTACGGTAATTCCCAGATGCTTTAAGGCCGCTTCTCCACCTTCATTTTTATAGGTTTGCTGGATTTGGTAGCCTTCATAAACTGTACT
>CAMASM010000114.1 GCA_945860985.1 Candidatus Finniella inopinata | reverse complement strand
TCTATCAATTACTGCTTTGGTAAGTTGGGGCATTTTAAAACCTCTTGATTTTCTTGATGTGCTCACGTTAGCAAAAAGTTAACATCAGAACAAGATATAACTTCCTTTATAGGGTATTCATTGGGAGTTATTTACCATAGTTGATTTATATGAAATGGCGTATGAGCCAGAGATAGAGCCATAAAATGGAGAAAACAATGGCGGGAGTGACGGGACTCGAACCCGCGACCTCCGGCGTGACAGGCCGGCGCTCTAACCAACTGAGCTACACCCCCAATGGGGTTTCATTACCTTGAGGCAATGGTGTAAATCTAATAAAAAGCAGCTTTTTTGTCAAGTACTTCACTAGCTTTTTTCAGGACAAGCGCATGAAAAATCTTGAGTAATAATTGGAACGGGTATTCAATGGCCAGATGACTACAAATAGCCCGAAGAACCCTTTGAGCATTGCAAAGATTAAATGTAGTTCTTCTTTGTTTTTCTAAATTAAAAAGTTAATTTCATCGCATTCAAGGTGTTCTGTAAAAATAGTGCAGCTACTTAGGTGTATAGTACCAATTTTTCCCTTAGTATTTATTTCACAAAATCCAGCTGTGCCAACCTTGCACCCTGTAAGAGAAATCTTGCTGATTTTGCTAGGAGTTTGTATTTCGCAAAATACACCGGCTCCAAAATCGTAAACCCCAATGACTTCTCCTAATTTTTTGCCACTTGCTAGCAGGGGCAATCCTAATAAAGATTCGTGGTAGATTTCGGTTTCTGAGAGTTCAGGCAGCTGTGATTGATGCACAAATAGCTGTGTACCCTTTAATAACTCTGCTTGATTACGAGTGGTAACGTTTGCTATTGATCCAACACCTGACGTAGGGGAATTTTTTGAAAAACTTAGAATGTTTACAGGTTGCTGATTAGAATCAACTAAGGCGCCGTACCTGGTAATGTTTTCAGGGTCTTCAGTAAAAGTTTTAATTTTTACCTGACCTTTAATGCCATGGGCTGCGACAATTTTACCTACGCATACCCACGGTTTCATATTTTAGGCTGCAGTAGTTGCAGCTTCAGCTGCCTTTAACCTGGCCATTGCTTTTTTCTTAGGTTGTGATTTAGTTGGTGTTTCTGTGCGTTCTGGTTTTGCAACTAACCCTAAGCTAGCTAAAAACCCAACTACACGGTCTGTAGGTTGTGCACCAACCGAAAGCCAGTATTTTGCTCTTTCTGTTTCTACAACTAGACGATCTTTGTGACCGTGTTCTAAAAATGGGTTGTAAGAACCAATTCTTTCAACGAAACGTCCATCGCGAGGTGCTGTAGCTTCTGCTATTACAATTCTATAAAATGGGCGTTTTTTTGCTCCGCCACGTGCTAATCTAATTTTTAGTGCCATAGTACTCTCCTTATACGTTTATCTATTGCGCATCATGGAGTTTAACCCTTGACGCAAAAAACCTTTATTTCCCATTTTGCCCATTTGTTTGAACATTTTTTGCATTTGTTCAAATTGTTTAAGTAAACGGTTTACATCCATAACTAGTACTCCAGAACCATTGGCTATACGCTTGCGACGTGATCCATTGAGAACATTTGGATTCCGCCGTTCTAGTTTAGTCATTGATCGTATGATTGCCAGTTGTCTGCGGACTAAACTGTCATCAACTCCAGCGCCTTCTAGTTTATCCTTTATCTTGCCAATGCCAGGCAAAAAACCAAGCATACTAGAAAGTCCGCCCATTTTTTGCATGCCTTCTATTTGTTTGGCCATGTCATTTAGATCAAAATGCCCTTTTTCTAATTTTTTTGCAAGCTTTTCTTGATCTTCGCTATCAGAAAGAGACGCTGCTCTTTCCACAAGTGCCACAATATCACCCATATCAAGAATGCGGCTGGCAACGCGGTGTGGGTCAAAAATTTCAAGTTGGTCAACCTTTTCGCCCATGCCTAAAAATTTTATTGGTTGTCCCGTTATATGGCGCATTGAAAGGGCGGCACCTCCTCGTGCATCACCATCTGCACGGGTTAAAATAATTCCGGTAATGCCTACAATTTCGTGGAAATTTTTTGCGATATTTACTGCATCTTGGCCGGTTAAGCTATCAGCTACTAAAAATGTTTCAATTGGGTTAGAAATAGCTTTTATCTGTTTAACTTCATCCATTAGTTCATCATCAATATGCAGTCTTCCAGCCGTATCAAGAATGATCACATCAATATTTTGTACTTTTGCTGCAGCTATGGCACGTTTGGTAATGTCTTGTGGTTTTTCGCCTTCCACTATAGGCAAGCTTGGTATACTCATTTGCTTTGCCAAATTTTCCAACTGCAGCTGTGCGGCTGGGCGATAAATATCAAGCGATGCTAAAAGTACGTTTTTACGAAAGCGCGTGTTTATTAACTTAGCAAGCTTGGCTGATGATGTGGTTTTTCCAGAGCCTTGTAAGCCAACCATTAACATTACCATTGGTGATGGTGCATTTAAGTTAAGAGGTTCAGGTTCTCCGCCTAATGCTTGCACTAACTGGTCATTGACAATTTTAATGACCATTTGTGCTGGGTTAATGCTTTTTATTAATTCTTGGCCAATTGCTTTGGCTTTTGCTTCTTCGATAAATTCTTTAACTACTGGTAAGGCTACATCAGCTTCAAGTAAGGCAATGCGAATTTCCCGCATGGCAGTATTGACATGTTCTTCTGAAAGGATTCCCCTGCCTTTGAGGCGATCAAAAATTCCCGATAGTCTTTCACTTAAAGATTTATACATAATGCTCCTTCATTTGACTATAAAAATAGGGATTTTTATCAATAATTACTAGGGGTAATTATGTTAAAAACTTATCCTTTTATAAAGGTCATTCCAACGGATGATGGAGAGCCATCAACTTTAATAATTCTCTCTCAAGAGTTGTTGCTAGTTCTGGATGAGAATCTCTATATGTATCATATTCTTCAGTCCAACAGTACGCTGGGTATTCTCTTCCCCTTAATAGATAATATTGAACCATTTCGTCATCTAAAATGTCTAAGGCGCATTGATCGTGTTCTTGCATGCAAAGAGGTATCGCTTTTATGGTCATACCCCGTAATCCAGTTTCACTTGATCCATAAAAGGTTAATTGTTGATTAGTTGCTGAAAAATAATACATATCTTTCTGAGTATGGTCTATTTCATCCTGAAAATTCATAAGTAGAAGGGTAATCTTGGGCGTCGAACGAAGTGATTTTACCTTGGTATAGAAGTGGTGTAGTATCTGCAAAAATGCATTCATACTTGCGCCAGTACCGAGTTGATCTACTATGTAAAGTTCGCTTTTTTCTGTGAGATCCCCTAGTTGTTTTGCTTGAAGATAGTGACAAAAATGTTCTAAACGTTCTGTGGTAACAACATTGCGTAATTCATTTACTTCATATTTCCTAGAATTTCTCATATTTGGGGTGCCAGAGAAGTTTATTTGTGTGTGAAGCATTCCCTCATTATCTGAAAAATGAGAGCAGGTTTTTTGAAGTATGGAAGGAGATCGCCCTAAATAAAGAACCATTGCCACATTCAAGTTCGAAGTGCAACACGGTGTAAATTTTCATTAAAGGCCTCAAGAGGAGTTAACCATC
>CAMASM010000113.1 GCA_945860985.1 Candidatus Finniella inopinata | reverse complement strand
TTGTACTAGTTGTCTAAAAAACATTCTTTGTATGTTGTAACTCCATTTGTGTGCTTCAATGGCGGTGTAGTTCGCATCCAACTTCAGTAAGCTATAAACTGCGTTTCCCCCGAGACCGGGACCAAAGTCTAAATGATTAGTTTTCTGTTTTGAGTTTTTGTTTTCAGTTAGATTCGGGGCATATTTCTTAAACATACAATAATCTTGAATTCTAGCCAGGGCGTGACACTTTATATTTAATAATGATTTGGGATTGGCATTGTCAGTAAATGGAAAATAAAAGTTATGTATATCCCTATATTGGTTAAAAATAATTGAAAAATCTTCTTCGTAACCCAAATAATTTAGAGCATCGATAGTTTGATATTCTTCGTAATAAGCAGAGTACCATTGTGCTAGATCAACAATGCCATTGTAATCATATGAAGTAAGTTGTAATGGTCCATCAACCCAAACAAATGGATTGCCAACTCTAAAATATTTATCTCCCCAAATCCAACCTTGTTTAACAAGGGCTCGTTTTAATGATGCTTCTAAATCCCAAGACATATTGTTTTAGAGTTGATTACGAGTCTGTTACGTGTAAAAAGTAGATACTTTTGTTCTGGAGAGTACCATCGGAAAAGCACCGATGGGTAATGGTAACATGTAAAAAATGCCAAATAGTGCCTCGGGAAATGAGCGCATAAAGGTCCTATTTTTTATTTATTAGATAGTTACCTAAAATGAGGGTATCAATTCCGCACCCAGCGAAAGTTGAAATTGCTTGAAGTGGAGTCTCTACTATAGGTTGCCCTTGAATATTAAAGCTAGTGTTTAGTACTGCGGGGCGTCCCGTGCTTTTAAAAAACTTGTTTATTAATGAGTGATATAGCGGATCAATGGTTTTGTTTACCGTTTGAACTCTTGCGGTATTATTGACATGGGTGGTTGCGGGAAGTGTATTTCCCCAGCCATTCTTTACATCACATGCGATTGTCATATACGGTGAGGGGGCTTTAAGGTCGAATAGTGTCTGGTATTCTTCTTCAATGACTGAAGGGGCAAAAGGCCTAAACTCTTCACGAAACTTGACACGTTTATTAATTTGGTCTTTCATCTCTGGAAGTCGAGGATCAGCAAGGATAGAGCGATGTCCAAGCGCACGGGGCCCACATTCTGACCTGCCCTGATACCAAGCAATTATTTGGCCTTTTTCAATCAACTCAGCCGCTGTTGCAGAGGGATCGTCGAGAGGTTTTGCGTTAAAACCACTAAGGGCTATTGCTTTTTCTATTACATCGTTCGAGTAGGTCGGTCCAAAAAATACATGATTGAGGGGTTTTATATTTATCCCATGTTTTGCCGATGCATACAATGCGCATCCAAGAGCCAGGCCCCGATCAGAAGCAGAGGGTTGTATAAAAAGGTTTTCAATAAACGGAAGCTTGGCCAATTCTCGATTAAGGCTACAGTTTAGGGCTACTCCTCCTGCGAGACACAACGAGTTGGAATTTGTCAATTTATACAGGTGGTGAACTAAAGACACCGCCGATTTTTCTAGGGTATCTTGGGTTGAAGCGGCAATGTTTTTGTAAAACTCAGTGATGGGCTCTCCTTGTCGCCTTGGTTCTCCAAGGTTTTCAATTAGAGTTTTTGAATAGAGCTGTTCATATTGCGTTCCATCAATCCTTTTTCGGAAAAACTGTGGGTCTGACAAATATCCTTCAGGGGTCGGGCGACAAAAAAAAGAAAGGTCAATATTTGGTTGCCCGTAAGGAGCTAGCCCCATTACTTTATATTCATCTTCTCCTGGCTTAAAACCTAAAAAAGAAGTCATGGTTGCGTAAAATACGCCTAATGAATTGGTTCTTGGGAGCGTTTCCAGAACTTGGAGGCCGCCTTTTATGGAAGCGGTCGCTAATGCGCCGCTGATGCCATCTCCATATGCGTCATATGATAGGCACATCGCTGAATTAAAGCCAGAGTGATAGAAAGCGGACGCAAGATGAGCCGTTTGGTGATTGATTAGTTCAATGGGTGGCGCGTATCCAAAATTGTGGATCACCCATTCTCTAGTGCGTTCAAAAATATCTTCGTAGGTTTCGCCAGGTAATGATACTAGGTCAATGTCACGGATGGATAAATTTGCTTCTTTGAGGCAAGCCCAAATGCTTTGAACCGGCAATACTCCGGGTGCTGATTTTACGCGTATCAGACGCTCTTCCTCTATAAAACAAATAAGTTGACCATTGCTGATTAAAGCGGCGCCAGCGTCATGTTGATTTACGGTTACACCACCGTGAATTCCTAAAATATTCATTGTATCCTACTAACGGTTTGATTTAGAGTTTTTGCAGGCATTGGAACTTTTTCGCATGTTGGCGAGTTGTCATTATCCTCTTGGCGGAAGTCTTAAAATAATCGAATATCAAATCGTATGTGTTATTAGAAATATTGCTTATTACATTGTTAGCGATTCTTAGGATTTATAGGGTCATCGGTTGTGTTAATTTTAAATCTAAGGAGGGAAGCTGGTTAAATCTTTGACATAGTTGGCAAGACTTTCTAGGGTGCTCACAGGCTTATAACCGAAATGAATTTTAGCATAATCCGAATTTATTAGAAAAGAGTTCTTTTTAGCCTCCTTAAAAACAACTTGCGAAGTTGTCGCTAATTCAGATTTTAAAAAATCCACTATTTCAATAATTTGGATTTCATTTGTGGATCCAACTGGAAATGCGTGAAATCCTTTCCAGGGGGGCATGCGCAACAAGGACAAAAGAAAATCTCCTAAAACAGAGGTGTGAATTAGGTTATTAAATAAGCCGGATGGGTTATATATTTCAAGAGGCTGGTTTCTCAACATATGTTTGCATAAAACCGGAAGCCAAGCCTTATGAGCATTAGGGCCAATTACGCCTGGTAGTCTTATTGCAAGGGAAGGTAACTCGTTTGCTTTTGATTCAAGTAACCGTTCCCCCAAATATTTGGTAGCGCCATAGAGGTCGGGGTCTTGAATAGGCGTTGTGTGATCTACGCTAGAAGCAGTGATGTTCCCGTGTACAGAAAGACTTGATAAATAAATAACTCTGTTCGCCCCTGAGTTAAGTCCATAAGTCAGAAGATTATGTATCCCAGTGACATTGCAACTCAATATCTGTTTGACCGGTACTCCCTCAGTATTAGACACTCCTGCAATGTGTATTATTCCATCTACATATGGTGGCAATAGGTGGAATGTTTGTTGTTCTCCTACGTCTAGCTGAATTAACTCGTCTAGTGGAGGCACTGACCCCAGTTCTTCATTAAGGGTAGGACTGTTCGTGTGATAGGTACCGATCACCTTAATGCCTTCCCTAAGCAGCGTCTTTGTTATGCTCAGACCAATAAATGAGTTGAATCCAGTGACCAGCACTTTCATGATAATTGAGTATTTAGGAATGTCAGGTACAATTTGGTTTAACGGAGTCCCCTTTTGTTTGGGGAGTTGCATTGGGGTCGAAAGCAGTAGTTTGATAAACGTAGTAATTCAGCCAGTTTGAATATAACAAGTTTGCATGTCCGCGCCAGCGGATATTGGGCATTTGCCCCGGATCGTCGCCGGGATAATAATTATTTGGCAC
>CAMASM010000112.1 GCA_945860985.1 Candidatus Finniella inopinata | reverse complement strand
TGTGAAAAATATGAAACAAGAGGAATTTGATGAAGTCATGGAAAATTACAATACAACACCCAGAAAATCTTTGGGATGGTTAACTCCTCTTGAGGCCTTTAATGAAAATTTACACCGTGTTGCACTTCGAACTTGAATGTGGCCTTTACTATCAATCAAGGCTTGTAGTTGTTTTTCAACCATTGCAAGCCTTGTGGCATCACGAGATGTAGCCACCAAACAAGTACCTTTATTATTTTCTTCATAAAATGGATAACTACCAATCGCAACATCGCTAGAGCTTTTTTGAATATCAATCAGTTCATCTGCTAGATCATTTTCTAGTACATATGCTTTAAGAGAAACTGAGAGAATGGGCTCTCCATGTTGCAACTTTGGTAATAAATTATCAAACATTTCGTGCATTACTTTAGGAATTCCAGCCATAATAAATACATTTTCAATTTGAAATACCATACGTTCATGCAATATGGCGCCTTCAGCTGCCAATGCCATACGGCGCCTAGCATTATTAATGTTATCTCCGTAATAAGATTCAAGTAACTTTAAGGCATCATCATGCACAACAAGGGCTTTATTAAAAGCTTTGGCTACACTGGCTGAGGTGATGTCATCATGAGTACTGCCTATACCGCCGGTGGTAAATACATATGTGTTACGCTTACTTAGGGCTTGCACAGCCTCAATAATTGCATCTTCCTTATCGGAAACAACCCTGCATTCTTGCAAATCAATTCCGCATGATCTTAATTTACTTGCGATATAATTCAAATTTGCATCTTGCGTACGTCCTGACAATATCTCATCACCAATTATAATAACTGCTGCCGTAATCATTTAAACCATTTTTGAAAGTAGCTCACTACCTCTTTATAAACATCCAATTTAAAAGGCACAACCCGGTTAATAGAATCATCGATATCAACCCACTCATAAGCATGAAATTCTGGGTTCGTTTGCGCTAAGTCAATTTGAGAATCATTTCCTAAAAACTTTATTAAAAACCATTTTTGCTTTTGCCCTTTGTACCTACCTTGCCATATTTTTTCAGCTAAATTTACTGGCAAATCGTAATAAAGCCACTGCGGCATTTCAGCAATAATTTCAACGGCAGTAATTCCAGTTTCTTCTTTTAGCTCACGCAATGCAGCAACGGCAAGATCTTCCCCGTCATCAATTCCACCTTGAGGAAACTGCCAAGAATCAGGCCACCCTAATTGGTAACTATCCAATCGCTGCGCCATAAATACTTTTTTACTATGGTTAAATAAAACAATACCAACGCACGGTCTGTATAAAGAATCATTTTTCATGTTGCTAAAATATAATAAGGAAAAAAATGGGGCGAGTAACGGGGCTCGAACCCGCGACCTCTAGGACCACAACCTAGCGCTCTAACCACCTGAGCTACACCCGCCATAGATCTTTTATACCGATCTTCAGGTACTTCGGTCAATGAAAAAATCAGCTTTTTGTGGTTGAATGAATTCATCCAGTGACAATTTTGGAGCTGAGATATCGCTCCAACTAGATTTTGTACTACACAAAGCCATGCCTCCAGTTGGAATTTGCCTGATTGAGCGTCCTCCCAAATCTGCTATCCACTGTACAACTTGTGATAATGCAGGATTATGAGCAATAACCAAGACCCCTTTATATTTCGGATCAACCTCGTTAATCAACTGCCAAATTAGGTTTTGGTCACTTTGGTACAAACTATCATCAAACACAACCTCAACATTCGCTGGCATTAATTGCTTTAAGCCCTCTAAGGTTTGCCTGGTACGACGTGCATTTGAACAAATAACATGATCAACTCCGGACAACTTGCCCCTAAGCTTTAAACGCAAAGCTTCAAGTTGATTCATCCCCTCCATGGTAATTGCCCTATCTTTATCGGGCTTACCATACTGTACCATTTGCGCTTCAGCATGGCGCATAAAAATCAATCGACGCAACATAACTTATAACTTTGTTAAGGAATATATTGTTAAAATCACCTTAGTTAATCCTAGACTTAAATTTGACACTTTGGCAATCACAGAACATCAAAAACTAACCATGATTTACCAAATTCTCAAGCTCCCAGGAATTGGACCAGTTAAATTTTGGAAAGATTTGAATAAGACCAAGGATATTGAAGCAACATTCAAAAACTTTCAAGCTAAATTCAATATTAAAAGTACTAAAAATGACGATTTAGAAATTGAAAATTATACAAAGCTCGGCATAAGTTGCATTGGCTTTTGGCAAAATAATTTTCCCAAACAACTAAAACGTCTTCATGATGCCCCACCTCTAATTTGGACAAAAGGTTGTGTTGATCTTTTGCAACACCCGCAAATAGCAATTGTTGGCGGTAGAAATGCGTCATTCCATGGTATTAAATTTGCTCAAAATTTAAGCCAAGAATTAAGCGAACATGGCTATACAATTGTTTCAGGACTAGCCAGAGGTATAGATAAAGCCGCCCATCAAGGTGCTTTGGAAAAACATACCATTGCAGTTTTAGCGGGAGGTGTTGATAAGCTTTATCCAAAAGAAAACACAACTCTTTATGAACAGATGTGCCAAAATCATTTGGTAATTTCTGAAATGCCACCGGGGGTGGAGCCCACTGCGGAATTATTTCCAAGGCGTAACCGAATTATTGCAGCTTTAAGTAGCGGCATTTGCATAATTGAGGCTGCTTTAAAATCAGGTTCATTACTTACAGCCAAATATGGGCTTGATATTGGATTACCTATTTTTGCTTGTCCTGGTCACCCTTATGACCCACGCACCAAAGGATCAAACCAGCTAATTAAAGATGGGGCATTTTTATTAGATAATGCACTTGAGGTTATTGAGCAAATCCCTATTAAGGTAGAGGTAAAAAATCAGACTCAACAAGCAATTTCGCCTACACCGACCTACCGCCCAGCTGACTCCCTTTCCCAAGAAATTATTAATTTCTTAAGTCACACACCTGTAAAGGTAGAGGATTTATTGAAACACTTAGCGCATCACCCAACTGAACAAGTGTTAGTTACGCTAAGCGAATTGGAGCTTACAAGAACCATTCACCGCCCCAGCACTAATTTGTTGGTACTGGGGTGATTAGGATTTATGTTGCATTATTATTATTTTGCTTATGACCTTAATTTTCTAAGGAAAGTTAGCTGTCTATAGCTTTCACCAGTATTTGCAACTACTTTTAGGGTGATATTACATGCCTTAAAACCACGTACAATCTGAGAAATCGCAGCATTTGGCAACATAACTGTAAACTGTTCTAGCAAAGGCATTTCTTCAAAAAATTTTATAACTTTTTCTGTAATATTGGGCCGCCTAGAAACCTTGCCAAAATCCACAATTCTTAGACTTTTATTTGTTCTTAAAGCTTCCAATAAATCTTCATCAAAATGCTTACTATCGCAATTTTTAAAATACTCTAAGAAAGGAGATTTATTCAGCATATCAATAAAAGGAGGGTATGTGCCACATTCAAGTTCGAAGTGCAACACGGTGTAAATTTTCATTAAAGGCCTCAAGAGGAGTTAACCATCCCAAAGATTTTCTGGGTGTTGTATTGTAATTTTCCATGACTTCATCAAATTCCTCTTGTTTCATATTTTTCACATCTG
>CAMASM010000111.1 GCA_945860985.1 Candidatus Finniella inopinata | reverse complement strand
GTAAATTGAAAGACTCGCATGGTAACCACGAATAAAAACCTCCATACAAGCTCGTATGATGGTATTACTGATGTGGCAATTAGTTTTGTTAATCTAACCAACAAACCATCTGTAATCGCCTCTATAGCACCAAAGAATTGATTGTGGCTTAAACACTTGGTTTGGCGTTGTCCTAGACTGCCTCAAGACTTGAAAGCACAGCCCCAACTGGGTATATTGCTAAAAATACCCAATCAGGGCCTCTATTTTGTCTCGTTTAGCGTGAACCCTCACACAATTGGCCTAACCTTGAAAGGCTAATCTCAATGTAGTACATTGCTAAAAACACCTTATCCGAGTGATCTACCGTGTTTAATCCAACATGAAGTCGCGCCTCACAAAAATCATGGAGTAATTTTATGAAGTATTGCATAGCATTAGTTGGCGTCTTTTTTAGTTTTGTGAACGCGATGGATCAGTCCATGGACTTTTCCAATTACCATTCGCTTACAAAACCTAATAATATGGGAGGCATGGCTTGGCTTCGAGCCTTGGAAGATCAGCGTACCAAAGCTGATTCTTCGGGCAATATTGAAGCCTTTAAAGGGTTTTCTAAGGAAATTTCATTAACTATTGCTGGTAAGTATGGCCTTTCTTCACGGGTGGCAACGCTCGAGGAACAGGCTGATCTAATCCGTTCAATTACCCGCACCCGCCTTAAATTTAGAGATGAGAAAGAAATGCTGCCAGAACTTTATATTTTGGATGCTGTTCATAATTTATCATCACAACATCAGTCACAGCTTGCTGCTATTTTAACAATTGACACCCTAGCAGCCGCATCTATTGGTAATACGGGGTTTTTAAATCAATGGTCGGAGGTTAAAGCGGAACAGCCAATATCTCGCCAATTTATTAATAACATCAAAGAACAAGCTAAGCTGTGGACAAGATGTACAAGAGAGCCTTTGTTTGCAGCCCTGGAACCATCCATAGATAGTTTTTTGCGAAATTCCCAAACCATTGTGCTGACCCACAAAGAGTTTATAATTTCTAGAGATAAATACAAGCTGGTACGTACGCAAAGCTCTGCGCCTCCGAAAACAAATGATTTTTTTAGGAATCTTCATCTACGGGCAGAAGAGCTTGCATTCGACAGTTTTCCACTCAAAGATCAAATAGCAATTCTTATGCAGACTCAGGTTCTAAAAGTGAAGATTCTAAGGAAGAATTTAAAGGAAACTGGACAAAGACTTTTCAAACCAAAGTTGGTCCTATTACTCACACACCGACAATGACCCAATATATGATAGGTGGATCATTGTCTATGAGTGCTGGTACGGGGATTAATCTGGCTTCTAAAAGCTTGAATGGTATAGCTTTACTAGCCCCACTTGTGCTTAAAACAAACTCAACGGCTGAAGAATTTTTAGCAGCCCTTAAGCATTCTGGGCTGATGTGATAGAGAATTAAAGTTAATCGAATCAACTAAAAACACACTGTGGAGAATTTATGAAAATTTATATTATTGCTGCTTTTATGATAAATTGAAGCATACACATAGTAACCCCAAATGAACGGCTCAGGCAATTGTTCTAGTTTATGGGGTTCAGTTTACCCGGTATTTTGAATCCACCTTTCAAGAAATCGAGTCTTTTTATCGAGAGATACCCCCCAACAAGCTCCATTATACTTCCGGCAAGTGATTTGGTGCATTAAGTACAATCTCCATTTTATCAAATACCTGGTTGAAGATATTTTCAAGAGCTTGCTTTAAGAGAACCCCATCATTCTGAACCCAAAGTTTTGCATTTGCTTCAATATCTTTATTTGAAAGTGGCAATGAATAGGTCGATGAAACATTAAACTTGAATATTGGAGTTTCTAAAGGATTTGTTGCATTGACGATTTTTTTAAGTTTCTCTCCTGTTGGATAAAGTGATACATACAAGATTCCGCTCAAAACACTCAATTCTGGATTCATTTGATAGAAGAATTTACTAGTCAAAACGCAATCTGTACTAGTATTTTTGAAAATTTCTTGATGCTTTTCATCATTTAATCCATTGATATGATTGACTTTCTGCACGTGAAGCCAATTTTTATTTCTTAAAGCACGCTCAATTCTACGGCTGAATTTTTGTTGAAAATCAAAGGAAGCTGTCTCTTTTTGCACACAGACTAAAGCATCTTCTGCACAACTTTCACGATGAGACATAACTGTACAATCAATTAGCGCAAATAATAATCCCCCACCAGTTTGCGACGTAATATTCGAACTTTTTATATCGGCTTTCATTTTCTTATCGCATTCTTCGATATATACTTCGGTGCTTGTAATTTCTTTTTGAACTTTCTCAGGCAAAGAGACAGTTTCTTTTGTCGCACAAGCCGATAGCAATAAAGCACATAAGGAAATTGATACTAAATTTTTTGATATTTTCATTTGTCTACTCCAAATTCAAGTTTATAACCATTTCTTATCTAAAATTCCTTCAACAACCTTCATATGCTCTGAAGATATTTTATCAGATGGAGTATCAAGCGATTGGTTAAAGATGACTGCCCATGCATCCAATACCCGTGTGTGCAATGGGTTTTCTGCAGGTTTTATTTTTGCAATTAAATCTGCCATGACATCGCTTAATTTTTGATAATCCCATTTATTAAGCTTTACATCATCAATCAATTGTTTAATTTCAAACATAAACCTATTGGCTGAAACGTTTTCATCACCTGGCAGAGAGTAAGCAAATTCGTTTTCTAGTAATGCTAAAGTCCTATTGAAAACTTCTACACACTCTGGATTGCCATTGCTAAACCGATCATGGAAACAATGCATGTAAAACTCTTCAGGCCAAAGGCTAAATGTGGTTTCCTTGATATCCCCACGCCAGTAAGAAGATGGCCGAGGATCAACAATTTCAAAAAGAAAAATTGGCATTTCTGAGTAACAACCATGATCATCGATAATCTCAAATGATAACCCATTTTGACTGGGGCATTGTGTAAGGTAATTCATTCCAATAACGGTGTAATCCTTATCTTCAGACACATAATAATCACGATTATGGTTAACTGGCATTCCAACAATATTTTTTTCTTCATCATTTAAAGAGATTTTAATGCATTTTATTTTCATTTTTTATTCCTATTGCGTTTTCATTTTTAATTCCACGAGTCTATTGGTAATTTTCTCTATGTAAGCGTGCAATTCAATTTTCTGACCATTTTGCAAAGCAAAACTAGAACTTTTTATTTTTGCCCAATTGCCTTCTCCATATAAATTATTCAGTCTTTCAATATCGTCAATTGGTTTTTTACTCCCAAATCCAGCCATAACCTTGGGTTCACCAACTTGCATTTCCTGCAATTGCTTCATAACCGCATTGCGTTCTGCTGTTGTAAATCCGTGTGCCAAGTCAAGCTCACGTAACTCTGCTTTATACCTTTCATGAAGTGCAGCATTTCTGGCATCAAGGACCTCGACCTTCTTCGATGGCTTAGCTACCTTCCCACCTTCAAGCCGTAGCCGCTCAGCCTCAAAGAATTCCCTGTAATTAAATTGGTCTTTAACGTACTCCCTGGTCTTACCATATCCTTCTTTGAGACCATCTAACATCTTTTGTAGTTTAGGCATGTTATGCTCAAGTGCTTGGCAAGTCTCGCCCACTTCTTTTGTGATCAATGGGTTAGCGCGAATAATTGCAATCGCTTCTTTTAAAGTTTTACAAGCAATACCGCATACTTCAAAGGCCATAGGTGCCGCTGCTACACC
>CAMASM010000110.1 GCA_945860985.1 Candidatus Finniella inopinata | reverse complement strand
TTCTCCATAAATTTAATGTCTTTTTTAAGGTTGCATAATTTTTATTATATCACACGAAAGCCGCAGAATTGTTGGTGTTTTTGTAAATTAAAATATGCAACCAGTAGATAACCAACCGGGCATGAGCCAATCCGATAGCGTCATTCTGGTTGAAGGTGAAAAGTGTGCAAAAGCTCTGATTGACAGTAGTAGCATTTGTGCGACCACCGCAATGAATGGAGCGAATGCCCCAGTTGATAAAACCGATTGGTCACCACTGTTTGGCAAGCATGTGTTAATTTGGCCTGACCATGATCTGCCGGGTAAAGAATATGCTGACAGGGTTATATCTAAACTCAAGGGATTAAGCGTAGCATCCTTAGCTATCATGAGGATTCCAGAGGACAAAGTCCAAGGCTGGGATGCGGCTGATGCGGTAGCTGAGGGCGTTGACATAATGGCATTTCTGGCGGCTTATGCGCAAAAGATTGAGTTACCATCTGAGGTTATGCCCAACCCCAACAATTGCGAATTACCAGCTTTTACAGTTGGAGAGTTACTCGATGACAGCACGCCTTTCCCGCAAGATTGGGTGGCGCCAAGGATTCTTACCCCTGGTGGCCTATTAGTGTTTGGCGGGGCACCTAAGGTTGGCAAGACGGACCTGTTATTAAGTTGGCTATCTCATTTGGCGGCAGGATTGCCATTTTTGGGCATGACAACGCCACGGCCATTGAAGATTTTTTATCTGCAAACGGAAATCATGTATGACTATTTACGGGAGCGCTTGAGCATTCTGAACAATGCGGAGGTTTTTGATCCTAATTTTTTGCCCTTGGTGCGTAAGAATTTGGTGATGACACCCCAGGTAAGGTTTTTGTTGGATGAAGGTGGGGTGCACAAGGTTTATGAGGCGGTAACACGCTTTTTTGATGTAGGTCAAGTGGATATCCTGGTAATTGACCCCTTACGCAACGTTTATGACCCTGGTAAATCGGGTAATGAAAATGACAACACGGCGATGCTGGCTTTCTTGCAGGATCGCGTTGAAAAACTGCGCTATCTGGTCAATCCTCAAGCAGGTGTGATTTTAACCCATCATACCAAGAAGATTACCAAGAAGATGGTCGAGGAAGACCCCTTTCAGGCCTTAAGTGGTGCGGCAAGTCTGCGCAGTTTTTATACGACAGGCATGCTGTTGTTTCGTCCAGACGAAAAGCAAGCCATGCGCCAAATTATTTTTGAGTTACGCAATGGCAAAAGCATCCCGACAAAATTAGTGGATAAACTTGATGGTCGCTGGCAGGAAATGGAACCACCCTCAGAGCGGATTGTCCGCAAAGACTATGGTGAGAAACAGGATGCGGAGCGCAAGCGCTGTCATGATTTAATCTTGCAGTTGATATTTGCTGAGGCTGCCAATGGTAAATTATATACCCCAGCTCAATTCCGTCAGGCCTTTGATGGTCAGGCAGGATTAGGAGGAGAAAGGACAATTAATAACCGTTTGAATGTTTTAGCAACCAAAGGTTTTATCAAGTTTAATCTAGAAGAATATAAGGTTGTTGGCAGCAAATACGGAGTGATGTGCGTTGAAGCAATGGAAGTTCCAGCAGGTGAAGAGACTAACCCTGAAACCGGTGAAACCATTGCCGTTATGAAACGGGTGTTGCCAACCCACTTTAAAGAAAGCCAAACTGGCGCAATTTTGCCAGTCGAGAACCCTGAGGTTTGGGTTTATTTGGATGATGTCTGGTAGAAGTGAAAAACAGTTTAAAAGCAATTATCAAGATATTTGGTTGGATTTAGGATGAACCCGCACAAGCGAAATTCCTGGCATTGCTAATCCACAATCCAAAATGGTATAGGTGGCTAATGGTCAAATTGAGAATAACCATGAGCATAAAATACCACCCATTAAAGGATCCCAAGTACATGTCTACAGCCATGAAAGCTTTTTTTCGAAAAAAACTTAAAACCCAGCTGAATGATCTGCATAGAAATTGTTTAGCCTTTGGAAAAACCTTACAGGAAGATAGCATTAAGGAGGCTGATTTTGTTGACCAAAGTTCTTTGAATCAATTGCGCTATGAGCATTTGGCGTACAACAAACATGAGCTACGTCATCGCTATGAAATAGAGTCGGCATTGCAAAGATTGCGCAGTGGCAATTATGGCTATTGCTTAGCCACGGGTGAACCGATTGGAGTACAGAGATTACTTGCCCAGCCATGTGCAAAATACTGTTTGGAAGCTCAAATTTCGCGTGAAAACTTAAAATATTTTAACAGATAAAGATGTGCTCTGATGAAGTAAATGGCTAAACATCTAGGAAATTTAGCAAATATTAATTAAACAAACACACACAAATTGTTGACCTAATAAAAAATAAGGAGCATCAATGAGGTGTAAAATTTGGCAAGTTGCACTGGTCTGCTCTTAATCTGAATAATGGAGTTTGTATGGTAAATTCTTCTAATAATAATTAGGTGCTGTCTATGAAAGTGCAGAACATAGACAATATGACAAGTTTTAGCAAATTTTTTAGAATGGTTTTATCAAAATTGTATGCGGCGGAATCAGAAGAAATTTACGCTTATTATGAGAAAAAAGCATGCTTATTTATAGGTCAACCGAAAATAGCAGCAACTCACCCTATTTCCTTTAAACTTTATTGTGGATATTGCGTCTTTGAGGCAATTATTGTTGCTGAAGAGGAGGTGAAAATATTTGATGTTTTGTATGATCCTAATGGATCTGAAATAAAGCCAATGACGAAAAGGGCTTTTATTGAAGAGCAAGAGTTTCTTTTTGATAACAAAGGCTACAAGGATAATGGTTGGAAGGTTCCAAGGAGCGAAATATACATAAGTAATAATGCCATTAGTTTCCTTTACGCAAATAAAAGTAATAACCTTATCAATCACCATCTTTTAGATAGTAAATTTTTAAAACAGCTTGAAAATATCTATCAAGAGACCGTAAGAAAAGGTTACGTTGTCATGCCGCAAACGACAGTTATAGAATTTTATAAAGACATTATAGAAGTTCTTTATCCAGATATGACTGAATATTACAAATCAATTTTTTGTAATATTTTTAGGGGGTAGAATAAATGAGCCCAATAAACAATCAAAATAACCTCTAGGAGACTGGCTATGGGCATCTTTTCCTCTTTAAACCGATCACAAAAAGAGGCGATTGGATTACTCCAGATTGGCACATTCCTTGAATATTTTGATTTAATGCTCTATGTACATATGGCAGTTTTGCTTAATGAATTGTTTTTTCCCAAGACAGATCCTCATACTGCTTCGCTTATTGCCGCTTTTGCTTTTTGTTCAACTTACGTATTAAGGCCAGTCGGAGCACTGTTATTTGGTTGGGTTGGGGATAATATTGGCAGAAAACCAACTGTTGTAATTACAACCATAATGATGGCCGTTTCTTGTATTATTATGGCAAACTTACCAACTTATGCCCAAATTGGGGTATCATCAGCTTGGATTATAACTATCTGTCGTATTATGCAGGGTCTTTCTGCAATGGGGGAAGTAATTGGAGCTGAAATTTATTTAACAGAGGCTATACCATTACCGCATATATATCCAGTCGTTTCTGGTATAAGAATTGTAGATGATTTGGGGTCAGTTTTTGCAATAGCTGTAGCCTCTTTTGTAACCTTAGCTGGGATGAATTGGCGCGTTGCTTTTTGGATAGGAGCATGCATTGCTGTGGTCGGCTCTATTGCTCGGGTTAGACTTAGAGAAACGCCAGAGTTTAT
>CAMASM010000109.1 GCA_945860985.1 Candidatus Finniella inopinata | reverse complement strand
GGAAATTTAATGGTGTTCCAAAAGAGAATTTTGAGCTATTTCTTAAGGAATGTGAGTGGAGATTTAATAATCCAAAACCACAATCCCAGATAACCCAATTAAAGCAATGGGTGCGAGGTATTTTAAACTAGTTATCTGGGACAGCCCCTTATTTTAATATCTTTTGCCTATCAGCAGCTGGCACAAATGGTTCGAGTGTAGCAATTATTGCAGGAAGTGCATTGGCAATCGCACCACGATAAGACCTGATAATACTATTTTGATCTGGCCTCAATTGCCCTTCTGGTCGAGTTAATAAAAATTCAACAACCAGGTGAAACCTTTCTCCAGCTGCCAATGACAAAGCCCTATTAATATCATCCTGAGTAGGCCGCAGCTGTCCTTCTGGTATATTTAAAAACCACTCAAGCTGATCTCTCCTACCGTAAAAAGCTGCAACACTCACTGACCAGTGCATTCCTTGTTGATCAGGCTGCAATTGACTATCTAACCCATTCAGTAAAAATTCAATTAGTGATTGATTACCATTTCTCGTTGCCTTACATAAGGCTGAGTTAACGCCTCGTTGATCTGCCCTCAATTGCCCTTCTGCTTGGTTGATAATCATTTTAATAATTGAACGATAATCAGTCCGAACCGCTTCAGACAAAGCCCAGTTAATCCCTTCTTGATCAGGCCTTATTTTCCCATCTGGCCGATTAATTAGTTGATTAACTACTTCTTGATAACCGCTGCAGGTAGCATTAAATAATACCCTATTAATTTCATGTTGATTAAAGTGACAGTTTTTTAAATTATATCTCAAAAGTCTTAGCACTCTTCTTTCACTTTTTTCCATCACATAAGGTGGTTCAATAGCAGCAATAGAACCAAATGCAGTGGAATTTATAGCAAACACCGTAAAAAAAACCAACATCTTGTTTAGAAATTTAATTTGCATAATATATATTATTTGATTAATTCTTAAATATATTATACGTTAAATTTGTTAATAATTAATTAATAATAATATTTTTTATAATTTCGCTTGCTGGCGACATCTATCCAAATTTTTGTTATAAGTAACTAAGAATTTGCATACAATTAAAATATGACATCAAATACCATCATATCGCAAAACCATACTCCGATGATGGTGCAATACCTTGAGATTAAACATGCACACAGTGATTGCATGTTATTTTATCGTATGGGTGATTTTTATGAACTTTTTTACGATGATGCAGTTCAAGCAGCAGCAGCTTTAGATATTTCTTTAACCAAACGTGGACAAAGCAATGGAGAGCCAATCCCCATGGCGGGTGTTCCTGTAAATTCCCATGAATTGTACCTTTTAAAACTAATTGAAAAGGGTTTCAGAGTAGCGGTTTGTGAACAAATTGAAACACCAGAACAAGCCAAAGCACGCGGTACTAAAGGACCCCTGAAACGTGGTGTCGTACGCATTATTACACCAGGAACCCTTACAGAAGAAAGTCTATTAACTCCCAAAAAAGCGAATTACCTAGTAGTAGTAAGCCCAATTGTAAAAAAAATAAAAAACATTGGTATTGCCTGGGCAGATATTTCTACTGGAGTTTTTTTTGTACAAAGCATTGATGCTGACCATCTATCAAGCTTTTTATATCAGCTAGATGCATCTGAAATCTTAATGCCAGAAAGCGTTTGGCAAAGTTTAGATTCTGAATTGTTCGCTCAATTTAAAAAAATAATTCGTCCTTTATCTGATGTGCGCTATAATTTAAACAATGCCCAAAAGCAATTATTAGAAACTTTTAAAGCACTAACCCCTGAAGTTTTTGGTCTAACCAAACCAGAACTTATTCAAGCATCTGGGGTTTTATGTGACTACTTAAAACTTACTCAACAAACCAATCAACAATCTTTGCGCTCTCCGAAATTTATTGAATCAGATCTGTTTATTAAGGTTGATGCGCAATCATGCCGTAATTTGGAAATAATCCGCACCCTAAAAAGTAACTTTGAAGGTTCACTACTGCACACGATTGATAACACCAAAACTGGCGGAGGGGGACGTCTACTTTTTACTAACATCACCAACCCCCTTAAAAATTTGCAGCTTTTAGAACAACGTTTTAAACGTATTGATTTGTTTTACCAACAAAATGACATACGTAAATTAGTGCGCGCGGCTCTTGAGCATTGCCCTGATTTAGAACGATCTTTAACCAGAATAAGCCTAAACCGTGGATTACCACGTGATCTAAAGGCTATTTGCCAAGGATTACAGCTAACCCAAGAGATTAAAACACTCTTAGGCGATCAGCCATTTTGGAATATCAATTGCCCCACTGAGTTAGCTGATAAATTGACGCAAAATTTAGAAGAACATATGCCAGTAACTCATATAGATGGTGGCATTATTAAACAAGGTGCTGATCCAGTGTTGGATGATCTGCGTCATACTCGCGACTTTGGTAAAGATCAAATTAAAGAACTTGAACAGTTGTACCAACAACAAAGCGGTATTAGTAACTTAAAGATTCGCACCAACAACCTAATTGGTTACTTTATAGAAGTAAGCGCAAGCCATCTATCTAAAGTACCAGAGCACTTTTTTCACCGCCAAGCAATTAGTAATGGCGCACGCTACATGACGACTCAATTACAAGAATTAGCCACTAAGCTAGAAAACGCAGCAACTGCGGCTACACTTTATGAAATAGAGCTTTTTACTAAGCTTTGTAACCAAATATTAGAGCAACGTGAAGCTCTTGAAACAATAGCTTCCCAGTTGGCAGAAATTGATTTTTACAGCTCAATGGCAGAGCTTGCAAAACTTAAAGGCTATACCAAACCGCTTTTAAGTGAAGACACCCAGCTAAACATAGAAGGTGGCCGTCACCCAATTATTGAAACCTACGTTGGACAAGAAAAATTTACAAAAAACAACTGCCAGCTTAACAACCCTAAATTTGCCCTATTAACGGGGCCTAATATGGCTGGTAAAAGTACTTACCTACGTCAAAATGCCTTAATAATTTGGATGGCCCATTGTGGCATTTATGTGCCTGCAACCAAAGCTGAAATTGGCCTGGTTGACCAAATATTCTCACGCATTGGCGCAGCAGATGATCTAGCTGCAGGACGTTCAACCTTTATGGTAGAAATGGTTGAAACAGCTAGTATTTTACACCAGGCAAGTGAACGATCTTTTATTATATTAGATGAAATTGGCAGAGGAACTTCTACCCAAGATGGCCTAGCAATTGCCCGCGCGGTTAGTGAACACATTATCACAAATATTAAAGCACGCTGTTTATTTGCGACCCACTACCACGAATTATCTGATTTAGAAAAAAACTACCTCGTAGCTCTTTTAACCATGAAAATTATTGAACATGACAACAACGTAGTTTTCCTGCATGAAGTAATCGATGGTGCAGCAGATAAATCCTACGGAATTCATGTGGCTGAACTGGCAGGTTTACCACAAACTGTGATTTCTAGGGCGCAAGAACTTTTAGAAACAGAACACGTAAACGAACCCAAGGTCTTCGCCGTGGCAACACTAGCAGGCCAACCAATGCCAGGACCTGTTAATGAAAACAATGTACTTAAATTACTACGTAGCATTAAGCCTGATGATTTATCACCCAAACAAGCCCTTGAAGTAATTTACAAATTAAAAAATTTACAAACCGATAAAGAGAAGCACAAACTAGAACTTGTACAGACCAAGTTATTTAGCTAAAAATAAAATCACTACATGTTACCCCCCTTTTAATTTCAAATAAAATACAGCTAAAATTAGCGTAGTTACTTGTTTTTTGTATTTTCAT
>CAMASM010000108.1 GCA_945860985.1 Candidatus Finniella inopinata | reverse complement strand
TATCAATGGTGTTGGCTTAACGCCACGGGAGATTGATATTATAGCCTGTTTACTTAGCGGTAAAGGCACCAAGACAATTGCTACACTATTATCCATGTCACCACGCACAGTTGAAACACACACTCGTGCCATCATGATTAAGTTTGGCTGTAATTCAAAAGAAGGAATTATTGAGTTTATTGAGCATTCTGAACAATTTTATCAGCTAAAGAATCATTATCTGCATTTATTGCAGCAAGCAAAGTTTAAGCAAATTCTACAAAAAATTGCACTGCTCAATAAAAATCAGCTGGTTACTTACGCTATTTGTGGTACTAAAAGTAGAAGATCCCAACATTTGATTGATGAGCTTACGGTTTATTTAAATTTAGCGGGTCTAAAAATTAAGCTGGAAAAAAGGCCTAAGATAATACTGCCAGAGCTTGCCTTTATTGGTGGGGCAATTTGCAAAGAAGAAATTGGCAATTTGGCGCCAGTTTTATTCGTATTGTCTGATTTAGTGAATGCTACAGAAGTTCCAGATGAAATAAGACGCACTGGTTATGTTAATTTTGATCTAGATTTAGATTTAGATCTAGATCTAAATCTAGATAATCAGGTAAACACTTCTGACAGTTTTTATGAGCAGGTATTTGCAGTTATTCAAAAACTCTTACCAGATCTTTCTCTCGATTTAGTAATTAGTGAATTTAAAAAAGATATTCAGGTTACTTCTGCAGAAGGTTTAACTCTGCTACCCAAACATCAAACCTTAAAAATTCATCCATCTAAAATAAAAAGTATTCTAGTTTTTGCAGTTTTATTGGGGTTAGTAATTTTAGGTTTTAATTTGGATCATTTGAAATTATTCCTTTCTAATTTGGAAAAAAAACCAAATATTGAGGTGTTAACACAACCAATCAGGTCACCTTTGTTTATTCCTAATGAAAATGCCTTACTCAAGCGTCATCAATTAATCAAGATACTAGAGGCAAAATTAACCGATACTTCAGAAAAAAACGAAATAAAAACGGTTGCTTTAGTGGGCATTACAGGCATGGGAGGTGTCGGAAAAACAACCCTAGCGCGTTACTATGCGCATTTGTGTAATTACCCGATTGTGTGGGAAATTAATGCCGAAACAAGAGAAAGCTTGCTTAATTCCTTCAATGACCTTGCTCTTGCTCTTGCACAGACTAAAGAACAAAAAAATGTATTAGAGCTAATTCAAGGGAGTCAAAATGCTGAATACAAGGAAAAGCAGCTATTATGCTTTGTTAAGAATTGTCTTAAACAATATGCGACTTGGTTGTTACTCTATGATAACGTTGAAAATTTTACAGCGATAAAACCATATTTACCTGATGATGTGTTGATGTGGGGAAACGGAACGGTCATTTTAACAACCAGGGATGCAACTATTGCCAAAACTGTACATATAAGATCAGAAAATGTCATTGCCCTAGGAGAGTTAAGAGAAGAAGAAGCGGTTAGCCTTTTTTGTAAGATTTTGTACAATAAAGCACCCGAAGATTTATCAACAGAAATTCAATTTAATATTCAACAATTTTTAAAATATATTCCTGCCTTCCCGCTAGATATTTCGGTTGCGGCCTATTATATCAAAAATACCGGCATCAGCTTTAAGGAGTACCTAACAAAAATTGCCCAAGATGACGCAAAACTTGCCAAAACGCGAGGAGAATTCTTAAGTGGTATCATCAATTATGATAAAACCCGTTATGGTATTATTGCATTGTCTTTTAAGAAAATTATCGAAAAGAACCCTGTATTTGCAGATTTGCTCTTGTATATTTGTTTACTGGATTCCCAGGATGTTCCTGAAGAAATTTTAAGCTTTTATAAAGACAAAAATTTAACCGAAAGCTTTTTGCACTTTTTAAGAAAATATTCCTTGATAACCACAGATTTTAAAGAAGAAAATCGACAGGTTTTTTCTATACATCGTAGTACCCAAGAAATGGGATTAAATTTTCTTTTGCAAGATTTGCAGTTGCCGCATAAAGACGCTTTAATCCAAGCAATTGCGGCAAGTTTTGATAAGTATCTGGCAAATGTAAGCAAAACAGAAAATATCGCAACAATGAAAATTTTGGTGAGTCATTGTGAAAAATTTTTAAGTCATAACTTATTAAAAAAAACCACTGAGGCAGCGCTTGGAGTTGAATTGGGCACGATGTATTATGCGCTTTTAGATTATGCAAAAGCGCAAGCGATTCTTAAGGATAATATCAAAAAGCTTAACCAATACGATTATCTCAAAATGGCACAAGCTTTAATGACTCTTGGCATTATTACGCGTGAAATTACTGGTTATGAAGAGGCTAGACAACTATTAGAAAAGGCCTTGGCAATTTATCAGCAATATTTTCCTAAAGATTATGCAAAAATTTGTAAGACATTAGTGAGCTTAGGACAGGTCAATAAAAATTTAGGTGAATATGCCAAGGCTGAAAAACTCTTAAAGGATAGCCTGACAATTTATCAAACCTATCTCCCAGAAAATTATTTAGGGTTGATTAAAAATCTCTATCATCTTGGACATGTTTATCAAGATATTGGGCAATATAGCCAGGCCCAAGAATTATTGGAGCAAAGTATTGCCCTTCATAAAAAATATTTTCCTAACGAAGAAGACGAGATAGTTTCGTTACTTGTCTACATAGGCAATCTTTATCGAGACTTTGGACAATATGAAAAATCCAAGCAAATGCTTGAGGCAAGTCTACAACATTTACGTAATCAAAATATTGCTGAGGAGCACGTTGATTTTGCATGGGCCGCGATCTATTTAGGTGAAATTTATAGGACGCTTGGTGACCTAGAAACAGCTCAAAAGCTGATTGAAAAAGGTTTCAAGGTCTACGGAGATAACTTAGCGGAAAATCATGCGGCGATTGGCATTGCTTTAGAATACTTGGGTAAGCTCTATCTTGATCTTGGCTTTTATAATAAGTCCCAGCAATGCCTAGAGCAAAGTCTTATGATTTATGAAAAAAATTATGGTAAAAAGCCACATCTTAAAATAGGTAACATATTTAATACTTTGGGTAACCTATCCATGCAAAAGAATGCATTATTGCAAGCAGAGTTTTTTATAAAGCAATCTTTGGCTGTTTTTGAAGCAATCGATCACCCTAATAGGTATATGGCTCTGGAAAGCTTAGCTAATCTTTATCTAAAAAAATCTGAACAATACCTTGATTTATGGAACTACAAAGACGCAGATGCGTATAATCATAGGGCAATTAACTGCTTAGCGAGAGCTTTAGAGGTGGTTACGCGATCTTTTAATATGTTCTCGTATCACGCTCAGAGAATACAGAGAAAAATACATGCAGTAAAGCAAAGGGTGACACTCCAATCAAATCTATCCAGCTCTGAAAAATTATGTAAAATTTATAAAAATTTTAACGTTACAAATAGTATATGAATACGGTGTGAATAATTCTAAAAAGGAGGATCGAATGATAAAGCAGTTAGGAGTGTTATTTTTGACAATCTGTTTTTATGAGCAAGTAAATGGTGCAGGGATAATTATTGAGGAAGCAGTAAATGCGCATAGAAGATTTTTAAC
The DNA here is from genome assembly GCA_945860985.1 of Candidatus Finniella inopinata. Lineage (GTDB taxonomy): Bacteria > Pseudomonadota > Alphaproteobacteria > Paracaedibacterales > CAITNM01 > CAITNM01. The sequence continues at coordinate 277 of CAMASM010000108.1, read as the reverse complement.
AAGTATTTTGAAAGTACCAATAATCTATGGTAACCAAGAGATCAATACTGGTATCTATAGGCACTACGCCTGTTCTAAAATGAAGTGCAACACCATAATATGTTAGTTGAAATACAAACAAAAAAATTGAGTTGCATTTGGAAAAATATCACCACTTATCTTATGAGGAAAGAGTGAAAATAGCGAAGCTTTGGCAATCGAAGTCCTCAATCACGCAGATTGCCAATGCCAGCGGTCGGTCAAAATCGACAATTTCTCGAGAAATTCGCCGTAATCA
>CAMASM010000107.1 GCA_945860985.1 Candidatus Finniella inopinata | reverse complement strand
CGGAAATTTAATGGTGTTCCAAAAGAGAATTTTGAGCTATTTCTTAAGGAATGTGAGTGGAGATTTAACAATCCAAAACCACAATCCCAGATAACCCAATTAAAGCAATGGGTACGAGGTATTCTAAACTAGTTATCTGGGACAGCCCCTTTTTTAATTTATACGTGTTAAGTTTTTGCACGTTTCTTTTTGCTAGTAATGCCATTTTTAAAGATGATAATAAAAGGTCTTCCTCGATTGTGAACCATGGAGAGGCTGAAGCTCAGGTTCTAAAAAAATACAAAGTGAAGTTGCTACTATGGATAAATCCAGGACAACCTGGGTGTTTTTAAATGCATACCATGTCGTCATTATAGAGTTTTTGCTATATTCATAGTAACTGAATCCCTTCTTCTTTTGCAACAGTGTAGATGGGTAATTCAAAACTACCAGATTTAATCACAACATCAATTTTTTGTTCGCCAAGGACAATGTTAATTGTGTAAGAAAGCGCATTTTACTTGCGTTGGCTTCAGCGGGATCTTTTTTTTTGTTTCTATGTAAAGATCAATGTCTCCACCTTTTTTATTTAAGTTAGCGCGAGACCCAAACAACCATAAATGATCAGTGGGTAAAAACATGCTCTAAAAGCCTTACATATTGCAAGAACCTCGGCATCAGTAAGGCGTATTCCTTTCATACTTTAGAAATTTCTTCGAAATACTTTTTTAATAATTGGTAATTAAGGGTGTGTCCTGGGTTAAGGGCTTCATAGTGGCCGATTAGTAAGTATTCGGCCAGGGCAAGATCGCCAATGGCATCAAGCAATTTATGGCGAACGAGTTCATTACTAAAATGCAATCCGCTTTCATTCATGATGGCACCTTTGTGGATAACGACTGTGTTATCTAATGAGGCCCCTTTGGCAAGGCCAGCGGCCCAAAGTTTTTGCGCATCTTCATAAAAGCCAAAGGTTCTGGCGCTGGCAACTATTTCGGCAAAGTTATCCTCAATTAGAGAAAATTCTTGGTGTTGTTCACCTGTTAACCCTTCATAACGGTCTGAAGGGGTAAAGTGCACGCTAAATAGGTTTGTATCTCTGGGGCTAAGTTGGGCCCATCCGTTTTCATTTTCAACCCTAACCGTGTGAGTAACTTTTAATTGGTGGCGTTTTTTGGGTTGTCGTAAGGTTCCTACCTCTAAAATGCCATCGCAAAAGGCTTTGGAGCAGCCATCCATTATCGGTACCTCTGGTCCATCAATCGTAATGTGAGCGTTGGTAACCCCAAGGCCGGTTAAGGCTGCTAGAATATGTTCAACGGTGGCAACTGAAACGTTTGATGGGTTGGCAATGGTTGTGCACATATTGGTTGCTTGTACCATAGTCCATGATGCGCGAATGCGATTGGGTCGGTCCTCAATATCAGTACGTTCAAAAACAATGCCATGGTCAACTGTTGAGGGGTGCACTATCATGCAAACGGCTTTGCCTGAGTGTACGCCAACCCCTTCAAAAACAACGGAGCAAGCAACGGTGTGCTGGTCAAGCAAAGGATTATTTTTTAATGTATTTTTAACTGGCAAATCAGTTTTGCTAATTTTTTTTAAAATATTTGGCGCCTGATTAATTGCTGAATACATTAAGTTTAATTTATCACTCTTCTACATCTTCAATCATGCCTTAAGGGACATGTCTATTTCAAATACGGATATATTACGAAATTTTACGCTGTTAATAATTTAGCGCGCTTTTTTTAACAAAGTTTGCTAAATCTTTAAGCATGTTTGATATTATTTTTGATCTAAATACTATTGCCACAGTAGCGGAGCAGGTGGTGGCTATGCTTGATGTACGGATGCCGCTCTTGCTTTATGGTGAAATGGGGGCGGGTAAGACCACTTTCACTAAGTATATTGTTAAGGCACTTGGGTGTGCTGATGAGGTCACAAGTCCAACCTTTAATATTATGCAGTCCTATAATGTGGGGCAGCGGGTATTGTGGCATGTAGATTTGTATAGATTAGATAATCCTAATAGCATTGAAGAACTTGGCCTTGATGAGCTCAATATTCAAAATTTATTGATTATAGAATGGCCTGAACGTTTAGGTCGTTTATTTAAACCGCACATTAAGTGTGTATTAGAGGTATTGGCAAATGATCAGCGCCGCTTAGTTTTGGAGAAAGTATATGAATGAAAGAATCCCAAGTTTTTGGGGTAGTTATGATCATTATCAAAAACAGTATTTAACTGCTGATTTATCAACTCGCAAGTATTTTCGTTGGCAAAATGGCAAAAATTCATTGGTATTAATGGATTGCCCAGATTTAGTTTCATTAAAAGCATTTATGACAATTGGTCAGTATTTGAGGGATCAAAATTTAAGTGCTCCAGAAATTATAGAGGCAGATACGGAAAGCGGTTTTTTGTTACTGGAAGATTTTGGGGATGCAACCTTTACTAAGGTATTACAAAATAATCCAAACCGAGAGTGGGAAATTTATAATGATGCGGTGGGAGTTTTGGTATATTTGCGAGAGCGTACCCAAGATCACCTACCTTTTTTAAAAATATACGACGTTGATTTTGGCCTGAATAAAGTGCGCCAATTTTTAGCATCTTATTACACTGAAGTGGTTGATGAACAAGTCGCAAGTAACGTTGAAAGTGATTTTATAAATGTTTGGAAAGATGTTTTGAACATTGGGTTGGATTCTAAAAAGACAATTTTTTTGCGTGATTACCATGTGGATAACCTGATGGACTTGCCCCAAAGAGGAACGCTTAAAAATGTTGGCTTGCTTGATTTTCAAGATGCAGTTTGGGCGCCAGTTGCCAGTGACCTAGTTTCTTTGTTACATGATGCGCGAAGACATGTTTCTATTGATTTACAAAAAGCGCTTTGGCGTAAGTATTTAGATGCGTTCCCTAAGGGAGATCACCAAGAAATTTTTATAGCTGGTTCTATAGTAAGTGCAGTTAGGCAGGCGCGCATTATTGGTTTGTTTACCAGGAAAGCGAAAGAAGCTGGGGATACTCGCTTTTTAGGACAGATTCCCCATTTGTGGAATTTATTGAAAGAGTGTTGTCAAATTGAGGAATTAAAGCCAGTTTGGCAATGGTTTGATGAAAATGTGCCAGAAGTTAAGCGGGTGGTGCCATCTTTATGATTGATATTTCAAAAACAGCAATGGTGCTTGCGGCTGGTTTGGGAAAACGTTTGGGGAAAATCACTAAAGACGTACCTAAACCATTGGTTCCAATAGGTGATACTTGTTGTTTAGAGATAACGATTAATGCATTAAGGGCATTTGGTTTTAGGCGGATTGTTATCAATACCCATTATCATTCAGATCAAATAGCAAATTACGTGAAACGCTTTCATGATTTGGAGATTGTCCTTAGCTATGAGCCAGAATTGCTAGAAACTGCCGGCGGTGTGCGTAATGTTTTAGCTGAATTTGAAAATAAGCCGTTTGTTGTAGCAAATGCTGATATGTATTGGGGTGATACAAGTCCATCTATCATTCAAAAAATGATTGATGCAATGCAAGAAGCAGATGATTTTTGCTTAAGTGTTACCTCTTTAAATAATGCCAAGGGGCACACTGGCTTGGGTGATTTTGTTTTAGAAAATGGCTTGTTAAAAAGACCAAATGAGCATCAGCATGATCGTTATGTTTATATTGGGGTTCAGCTGATAAACCCAAGGGTGGTTGCAAACCTGCCAATTAAGCCCCATTCCTTTTCTGGTATGTATACAGAATCAGGTAAAAATAAAAAATTACAAGGGGTGGTTTTTGATGGTTTGTGCATTGATGTTGGCAATGTTGATGGGCTCAACTTGGCAAGAAAGATTTGTAATAATTAAGATTTTGTTGAATACGCATGTAACAATTACTATTTATGTAGTAGCCACATTCAAGTTCGAAGTGCAACACGGTGTAAATTTTCATTAAAGGCCTCAAGAGGAGTTAACCATCCCAAAGATTTTCTGGGTGTTGTATTGTAATTTTCCATGACTTCATCAAATTCCTCTTGTTTCATATTTTTCACATCT
>CAMASM010000106.1 GCA_945860985.1 Candidatus Finniella inopinata | reverse complement strand
GATGTGAAAAATATGAAACAAGAGGAATTTGATGAAGTCATGGAAAATTACAATACAACACCCAGAAAATCTTTGGGATGGTTAACTCCTCTTGAGGCCTTTAATGAAAATTTACACCGTGTTGCACTTCGAACTTGAATGTGGCCTCTTGATAAAGTTTATAATCTAGGAAGAGTTGTATCTAAGAAACTACTAGAATTGCTCAACATTAAATACGACGCAGAAGTATCAGGTTTAAACTATTCTGTTTGTCCACAAGCGTCTTAAAATGTCTAAGTTATTTCGTGCACGTTCCGAACGCTTTCAAAAGTTAATTCTGGTAAACAAAGGCGCGTTATTGAACGGCGTGTGTCTTTAACAACAAATGATAAATATAAACGTATGACATCCCGATAACTTTTAGTGGATGTTTGGCGTAACCCTTTTTGAATTTTAAGATGATCTTCAAAAAAAGAATAGAGGATTGGACCTAAGGTTAAATTAGTCATGGCTTTGGTTCTCCTTAATAGAAAGAGGTATGAATTGTTCAAATCGTTGATTAGCTTCTTTTAAAATGTCTTCTGTAATTGTGAGGTAGATTGCTGTCGATGAGGGATCTACATGTCCCATAAACATCGATAAATGAAAGAGTCGCTGAGTTGAGTTAATACCTGTTCGGTACCACCGCAATAGTGCGCCAACTGCAAAGGAGTGACGCAAATCATGTAATCGTGGAGGAGAAACTCCCAGAGGTAACGTAAGGTTAAGCTGGGGAATAAGCTGATGGAAAGTCTGGCTTACTGTGCAAGGATGAATGGGTCTTTCTTGCCGAAAAGAAAATACATAGCTATCTGGCTTCCGCTTACCATAATATTCCTCGTGGTGCTGAAGATATTCTTGGAGGCGCTCAGCCACCTTTGGACCAAAAGGCACAAGGCGATCCTTTGAGAACTTCGTCTGACGAATAACCAATAATTTGCGATTAAAATCAATATCCACCCTCCGTAAATGAGAAACCTCACCGACTCTTAGTCCTAATCCATAGAGTAAAGCAAATATTGTAAAATAAACCTTCCCTCGATGAGGAGCACCGTTACGATCAGGCAGATGAAAAGCGATTAAAAGTAGTTGGCGTGCCTGTACGCGATTGAATAAGAATGGGATCCGGTAGGCCGTAGTACATTTTGGGCGCATATGGACAGGAGAATGCTGGCATACTCCTTGTATGACTAGCCATCTAAAAAAACCTTTGGTTACTCCCAGAAGATGGTTGTGACTTCGAGGTTGATCGGGGTCGTGATGCTAAGAACTTCCCGATTAGCTCTGGGGTAATCTCTGTTATGTTAAAAATTTTTTCCTTTAGAAAATAAGTATCTAATAGTTGCAGCGCGCTTTCTTCTGTTTTAAACTTGCGTCCAAGGGCTTGTTTATAACTAATAAATTTATCTATTTCTTCTGCCAAAAAGCTTTGAAATCCTTTCCATTGCTTATTCATAGGATATCCTCCCCATCTCCTATGGCCACTTCGCGAAGAGATTCCACTGAAACCTTCGTATAGATCTGGGTTGAAGAGGTGAACGATGACCAATATAGTCTCCTAAACGGTAAGTCTCATCTACGAGGTGTTGAACACAGGTATGTCGTAAAGTATGAGAGCCTGCCCGTGCAACCTGAACGCCAGCTTTGTGTAAATAGTGAGAAGCTCTGCCAGAGATGGCACTGTGTGTCAGCTGCTTGTTGGGAGCTACAACTCGACAAAAGACATTGCGACTTGGTATTGATGGACGTACTTGGAGGTAGGCCAAAATCGCCTCACCAACTAATGGAGTCAAAGGGTAGGCGCTAGAATGTCCCGCTTTACGCTCGGGAATACGAATCCGTTCTCGTTTCCAATCAATATTATCTAATGTTAGGACCGCAACTTCCCTGGCTCTTAGACCATAAGTAACCAAGAGGAGAAGAATGGCATAATCTCTTTTACCCACAGGAAGACGGCGATCCACTGCTTCTAGCATACACCGGACATCATCCCAAGAAATAGAACGAGGGATATTGGAAAGGGCATATTTTTGCGGCCCTTCGATATGGAAACTTAGATTGGTAGAAACTATACGCTCCTGATGTAAATACAGTAGAAAAACACGTAACGATACACAAAGGCCTGAAAGAGTGCTTTTGCTTAAATAACGACCGCTATCAATTACAAACGCACTTAAAATAACCGGAGAGAGTTCTCCAATATTATGAAGTTCAATCTTGGTAAGATACTTTTGAAAAAGGCGAAGATAATGGTAATAGTGGCGCATTGAAGCTAATCGCAATCCCCGTTCTTCTTGTAAATAAGAAAAAAACCCTGGTGCACACTCAAGGAAAGGTGTATTGGCTTGTGGCCGCCCTATTCCACGATAGTCTGGTATGATTAAACAGAGAAGCTGTTGAATGGGGCAGCGTGTTTCCTTCTCAATCTCTTTCTTAGCATCTTTGCTTTTACGTTTTTGCCAGCGTTCTTGTCCCCAGTAGTTTACAAAGCTATCAACATAAGATGGTAAATCATCCCATGTTTGCGCTCCTTGGTTTTTGGCGAAGTCTCCAAAATGTATTAAGAGAGGAACGCGCCTGCTTATACTACGAGCTGTATAAGCCTGTTCATGAAGCCAGGTAACATATTGCTCGATGGGTGCGCCAAGCCAAGAATTACGAATGCGATCGATTGTATCGGGTTTGATAAAATAATGCTCTAACATGATAATTTCCTTTCTGGTTAAAACAAAAAGAAGAATATCAAATTTTTACTTTTTATTTATGTGTCGATCAATTATGGATTATCTATATCTTTTTAAGCATTCAGACTTTAGGGCCACATAATAGAGAATGGAACCACCGTAGCAGGAACACCGCCATAAAATTCAAACATACGTTGGTGAGGCGCAATCCAATCTGGCAGTTTCTGCGACCAAGTTGCTTCAGCATAAACATAATTAGAAGCACCTAATGCCCCAACAAAGATTTGTGCATCGTGATTGGCACTACCTAAAGTATCAATAATCGGTATGGTTTGCCCAGCATAGTCAACAAAGACCTTGTCTCCAGCTTTGTGGGTTTGGCGCATACTTTGAGGTTGATGTTTACGCCATTTGCGACACATGTAGCAAAAGTGAGAATAGCTCAAAGGGCTAGGTTCTGTTTTAGCATACTCCTCCCAAAGTAATTGCAGTGTAACTCCCTTACGCTTAAGTTCTTGATGGATAAGGACAAAATCAATTTGTTGGCTGGTTTTTTGTGTTTCAAGGTTTTGTTGGGATTTGTGTGAAGTTAGATAACTATTTAAACCCGAGTTGCGTTTAAGGAGCCAAGTTGAGCAATGTTTCAAGCGATGGTTTATCGGTTCTTAGCTGATAATTAACAAGCCCAGCAATAAGGTGGACAAAGGCGTTAAGTGGGTTACGATGTCTTGTGTGAATCAGCGTATTAACAGATTTCAAGGAAGAAAAAATAGTTTCAATAAAAAACCTGCGCATAAGCATCAGTTTATCAGTCACATCCATTAGGCAGTTTTTCATATTTTTCTTAATTCTGGTGATAAGATGAACACCGCTACTAAATAGATCTTCAAATAATTTTTTGGAGATATACCCTTTATCTCCAATCAATTTGCCCAGTATACCCTTCGCCATATCTCTGACAGGAGCTCTATCGTTGACGTTTCCAGGGGTAATTGTTAAGCGTACAATATCTCCGAGAGTGTTAAAAATCATATGGAGTTTAAAGCCAAAGAACCATCCTGTAGACGTTTTACCTTTTGCAGCTAGCTCTTTAAAAACCTTGTGCCTTCTTTCTCTGAGAGTGTGGCAAACAGGCATGGGAGTTGAGTCAATAAACATATATTCTGTTGCTTGCCCCATTAGGCTTTTGAGTAAACAAGCAAGAACTGGAAAGGCAAGAGCAATATTTTTGATAAACCGAGAATAATGGACTAGCCTTGGAACAAAGATCTTTTAGTTTGAAGCAACTCCATATAAAAAAACTTAAAACAGGCCATTCCTGATTGATGATAAGCTATAATGATGGTTAGGTTTTCTGATAAGGTTAGGTTTCCCTTTCGATTTCGCCTCTTTGATCCATCACCAATCAGCTGTTGTCTATACCATGGCTCAAAGCCCTTACAAAAATCATCGACAGCGCAATACAAAGTATCATAATCTACACCCATTGGGGTAACTCCTGCTTTCAAATTTCAAGAGTTTACCCCAATAACCACCTATTGTGAAATCAATCCTTAAACGCAACTCGGGTT
>CAMASM010000105.1 GCA_945860985.1 Candidatus Finniella inopinata | reverse complement strand
CAGATGTGAAAAATATGAAACAAGAGGAATTTGATGAAGTCATGGAAAATTACAATACAACACCCAGAAAATCTTTGGGATGGTTAACTCCTCTTGAGGCCTTTAATGAAAATTTACACCGTGTTGCACTTCGAACTTGAATGTGGCTCGTGCAGTAATACTCCTCAAACATAGAATCAGCATAAATTTCTATTTCTGCATGTAGAACCTCATTATCCTGCACATCATGCAAAATTAGTTCATCTTTAGCGATTTCTCTAAAGGCATTAGCAACCTCACCCACATCGGATTTTCCATTTATACCTCTTTCCTTTAATAGCCTCACCAGGTCTTGTTTAGTTTCATCATTAATTTCTTTTAAATTCCATTTTTTTAACCAATTTCTCATTAACAATGGACCTTCTGCCTGGGCAAATAACCTATCAAGAATTGGGTCAATTCCCCTAAGCCCCGTAGATGCACGCTCACGAATACCTTTGCTACAGCTAGTCGAATTAATGCTATTAACATATGCTGTGATGGATTCGTTCACAAAGCCAAAAATCCATTGCTCCATTTTATCTTTGTGCTGTGTTTGCACAAATGTTACCACTACACTTAGCTGTTGCTCGTAATCATTGTCACTTGCCAAACGATATAATACTGCTTCTTTTGCTAAATCCTGTTTTTCCACCGGTATAAATTTTTCAACTGCTTCTTTTACAATTTTTTCTGCATCTGTATAAGGTATTAAATCAACACCTGCAAGACTAGCCAGCATATGCTGAGACACCGCATCAATCAACTTAACAGGTTTAGAGTTGGCAGCTGAAGAAGATGATAAGGGTGATTCTTGGGTAATAACCTTCGTATCAGCAAAATTATGAATTTCAAAAGCCAAACCTGCTCCCACCCTTTGATTTAGCCTTTCTGATAAAGGCACATATGGCGCAAGTAAACGAATTATTACAATGTTCCCATAGGTAATTGCATTGCGATAAGCATCAATAATACTACTTTTGCTAGGACGCAACTTCCTTCGACAAGCAAGTCTTTCAAAAATGGTAGATTGTGGTCGGTTAAGCATAAGATCTACCATGGCTTCAGTGCCGCTTTTAACGGCTTTGCCAAATGCAAGATCAATACCATCTTGGTCAGGCCTTAATTTCCCATATGGCCTATTTAATAACATCTCAACTACTGCCACTTGATCATTTCTAGATGCACCACATAACGCCATATTAACAGCAGTTTGACCTGATCTTAATTGCTCATAACAAAACAACTTTTCGCACACAGAAAAATTTAATGACCTTTTATTATTAAGAATAAACTCCGCCTCTGCCACCCGCCCCTCTCTAGATGCTTCAGTTAAAGCCCACCTATCTGTTGCCAAAATACTTGTAAATATTGACCATAAAATTACTAACTTACCTAGGCTATTGGTTTTCATAAAGCACTATACATAGCTAATTTGTTTCCTTAACATAAGCAACTAATTACTAATAATTACTTAACGTTTGCAACTATTTCCGCTATATCTTTCAGAGATATTCACAAAATACATTTGACTAACCCACAAAAATAGTTAACACAAGAAGGTAAGCGTTACTACTCAACCATTTCTTTTAGGAAGAATATGAAATATTGCCGCCTCAGCTTTATAATGCCAGAGCTTTGCAAGCAGCAGTTCTTTTAAGAAATCTTTCCAAGCGTGTCCAATACTCTGGATGATTTTTTGCATCTTGGTAGCCATCGTTAAATAAACGCAAGTTGCGTTTTTTAGAGGTGCTACCGTACCTGGACAAAAAATAAAAAAGCGAATTACTACCCCAAATGCGAACACCAAATATAGCTGGGCTCCACATATAGGTTGTTACCTTTATGGTATTGCCGTCAAAAATTGGCTGATATTCCGTAAAACCTGCATCAATATACTTGCCTCCATTGTAATAAGCGAATGGCCTACCATCAACTATGTATGGGATATGCCCAGAAGCCAAACCAGTATTTAAAAGCTCTGCATTTGTATTAAAGATATCCTTACGTTCATTAAAAATTTGACATCCTGTCACTCTGCTCAAAGAAAATGTAGCTCTGCGCTTATCTTTTGCTTTCATAAAAGAGTCTTTAGGCATTCTTTTTAAACCAACTGCACGTATAGCTTCAAAAATATTAAAATATACCCCAGTTATTTTACCTTTAAGAATAGTATAAATATCCGGCATCCACTTATCCATCACTTCTTTAATTGATATATCGCAGGCTAGAAATGTAGCTGCAATAGTTCCTGCTGAAGCCCCTAAGAAACACACTTTGGATAAGTCATAATTTTCTTGTAAGTAGGCGGCCACACCAAGTTGGTAAAAATAATAAAAAGCACAGCCTGAAAAACTAACTGATTCCTCAAAACCAAGTGGTAGATTACTCCTAGGTACCGAACAAGGGTTACTACAACAGTCTTCGTCTTCTAAATTTTCTACAGCACAAATACTGTAAGATACAAATACTAAACAAAAAGTTGCAAAAAGAAGATTTTTAGAATGTCTCATATATCAACCTGGCTATTAATAATATCAGCATATAATATTGTTAGTTAAAATATTGTTAATTTTATGCACAAAAATGAAATATAATATCGACAAGGGTAAATTGATAGATTGACTATTGTGTTAATAATGGCATACACTGCAGGTGTTAATAACTATTACCCTAACTTTTTAGGAGATTATGAAATACGAAAGTAACAGCCTTAAATATCTTAAGAGTTATGAAAGTATTTCTACGTTTCATCGCCATTTTTTTAACGTATATTCTCGATTTTACCCTTAGGGGTATACATTTAATATTTAAAACACATTGTTGAATTGATTAATTCGTGCTCTCATTAAAGTACGGTTGATTGTTACGTATAACTAGTTTTGAAAAAAATTATTGTAAAAATTGGAGTAAATATATGAAGTTATTTGGGTGTATCTGCTTGATTGCAGGTACAGCAATTGGAGTGGGCATGTTAGCCCTACCAATAACCTTGGCCGAATTTGGCCTAGTTTACGGATCCCTATTAATGCTTGCCACATGGGCTATTAGCTATTTTTCGGCCATATTAAACTTAGAATTAAATTTACGTGCTGGACAAGGATTACCGCTTGGGGGATTAGGTAAATATTTCAGTGGCCCCAAAGCATATGCCATTGGCTCGGCCAGCATGCTATTGTTATGTTACGCCCTGGTGTGTGCTTATATTTATGGTGGCACATCAACGTTAATTAGCTTAGAAGGTTTTCCACTAAACTTCACCCAAACCGCTTGCCTTTACGCTAGTTGCATTGGCTTAATATCCTTATGGCCATTAGCTAAAATTGACAAAGTAACTCGAGTGTTATTTACAGGGCTAATTAGTATTGTTATTGCGATATTAGTAGTAGTTTTATGGAACCTTGATTTTGGCAAATTACCGATAATGCCGTCAGCCAGCCTTAACTTTATTAATTCAAATAATACCATACCTATTGTTTTAACAGCATTTGGTTTTCAGGTGATATTCCATACTTTAGTTAACTACACAGAAAAAGATAAGGTAATGCTTAAGAAGGCTTTCTTTTGGGGGAGTTTAATTCCTGCAATTGTTTACGTTATTTGGACTGGCGCTATTTTTAGCTTAATATATGGTCACAACCCTGAATTTTTTGCAAAAATGACAATGCAAGATATTGAAGTTGGTGAGATGGTACAAGAGCTTAGCAGAATTAGCCAATCGCAAATTATAAGCTCCCTAACCTGGGGAATTAGTTTTGTAGCAATTTCAAAATCAATGATTTGCGTATCTTTAGGATTAATTGATGCCCTTAAAACAAAGCATAAAGTTCTTGCTAACCATTCTGTTGCAGTCATAGCTGTTTTAATTCCAACACTTGCCATGGCACTATCTGTACCTAACGCATTTATTAAGGCACTTGGGTTCGCTGGTATGGTTATAGCTTTTATGGCAATTTTACTACCTCTTTACCTATTACGCTGCTCCAATAAAACTTGGAACCAAGCCTATTTTTATGATTTGCTTAAAAATAAAATTGTAATTGGTATCATTGCATTTTATGGCTCATGGGTAGTTATCAGTGAGCTCTACAGAATATTCCTTAGTATAAGTAACTAGGCTTCGCCTGTTCTAAAATGAAGTGCAACACCATAAGATGTTAGTTGAAATACAAACAAAAAAATGGAGTTGCATTTGGAAAAATATCACCACTTATCTTATGAGGAAAGAGTGAAAATAGCGAAGCTTTGGCAATCGAAGTCCTCAAT
>CAMASM010000104.1 GCA_945860985.1 Candidatus Finniella inopinata | reverse complement strand
TGATTGAGGACTTCGATTGCCAAAGCTTCGCTATTTTCACTCTTTCCTCATAAGATAAGTGGTGATATTTTTCCAAATGCAACTCCATTTTTTTGTTTGTATTTCAACTAACATCTTATGGTGTTGCACTTCATTTTAGAACAGGCGTGATGCCGTACCAATTGCTTGTTTATAGTGTTGTAATGATTTTGCCAAGGAATTGGTGGATACCATGCAATTACCTGCCATAGTTAACATCATGCAAAAAATAGTGGTATGTATTAAGTTTTCTGATGATATGTTCACAAATTTTGCAACTAAAACTACGACTGAAAAAATCGCACAACTTGCTATGGTTAACCAGATACCAATTTTGATAATTTCTAAGGAATTTAAATGATTATGAAGTTTCCTTGAAATCAATCCCCCAGCGGTTGTTGCTAAGGCAAGTAACCCAAAAGTGGCACCATACATACTTGGTGAAAGACCTAAAATATCAATTAGTGAAAACGGTCCTTCGGCGTAATAGCTAAAGTTAATGCCATTACATAAACCTACCAGTAGTCCGCATCCAATTACATTTCGATCTAATGCTAAGCATCGCAAGGTTGATAACAGATTTGGTAGGTGACGATTTTGCGCTGGTAAAGTTTCGCATAGATTCGTCATTGATATAACTAAAACAATAATCCCAAAAAGCGTTAACAAAATAAATATCATTTGCCAGCCTAATTCTTGGGTAATAAGTCCGCCGACAATTGGCCCAAGCGCTGGAAATATTGCTAAAGCGCCCCCAATAACGGAATACGCTTTGCTTAATTCTTTACCTTGGTAGGCATCACGACATATTGCTTGTCCTAATACGCTGCCAATACTGCCACCAAAGCCCTGAATGAATCTGCTTACCGTGAGTAACCAAAAAGAATCAGATAGGTAGCAAAGAAAAGAACCAATAATATAGGTGATTATTCCAGCAATTATGCACGGCTTCCTGCCAAAGTGATCAGATATGCGGCCCCAAAAAAAGGTGCCTATGCCAAAGCTAAAAAGGTAGATGGTAAGCGTATATTCAATCCACGATTGCTGTACTTTTAAAAAGTCTGCGATTGATGGTATAGCCGGTGAGTAAACTGTTTCAGAAATCATACCGATTCCTGCAATAAGTACAATTAGCCAGATTGCTGGCATAGAGTTATTTTTCATGATAAAAGTCCTTGTGAAAATTTTGGTAACATAAACCCATCCCCTTAAAAAGGGGGCCTAATAATACCTAATCTTTAAACAACGACAATGATATTCATGAATACTTATCCTCCAACTTCATACTTAGTATATCAGAGTGCAATAAAATTACAAACTAATCAACTTCTGCTGGATCCTTATATATCCTTTCGTATTTAACTGGACTCTTTGCCTGCACCCACTCAAGGGTTTTTTCCCAATCAACTTTTAATGGATGTTGTGCAGCAGGGCCATTCCAAGCTAAGTACTTGGCATAAAACAGTAGTGTTTCAATTCCTTTTCTTGTAAACATATAATCTTCATGACCTACTAATTCGCAATAACGCTCTTTAACGCATTGCCTGAAATCATAAAGATTTGTCTGTAAATCTTCAAATGGACGGTGGTCAGCTAACATAGTGCAAGCAAACCCAAAAAATCCTGCACGTATACGTGCATTTGCTGATTTTAGGTGAGTGTAGATAACATTGACCAACTCATGAGGTCCTACATAAACGTGTTGGTAAAAATACTGTAATGCTTTATCTGTATTAGGAGAAGCAAGATCATCATCTGTACCTAAACCATAATCAGAATTTTTGTAGGCTTGGGGGCTTAATTCAGGAACAATGTCTGTTGGATCTCCCCAAAAAGCTTTGTTTCTATCTTTTATCATGGCTACTGTACTAACATTTTCAAAATAGCCAGGGTGATCAGATAATTCAGCTATTGTTTTTTGTTTTAAATCACCCAAAGCAACTTTTTTTATAAACGCATCAAAATCTTCTATTACTATATCAGCTTCGTTACCTGATAATGCACAAAGTACACGGGTGGATGTAGCTTCAATAGCCGTCTTTTTTCCATCACTACAATGGGTAAACCGTCCAGCAACAGCTGCAAAATCTGCTAGATCGTCAAGATAATGATCTCCATCACGATTAAAGTAATTAAAGGTCAACAAAGCTTTTTTGCATAATTCTACCCTTTGTGGCGAAAAGTCTGCTCCAAAATCCCAATGCCAAGAAAGTCCTACACGTACCGGGTCTGCAGTTCCAAAAAGTCTTGCCAGAGTTTGGTAAATATAGTCTTCAACTCTTTGATAGCTTTGGGCTAGATTTTTTTTGAATGCAGCATCTTTTATTGCCAAATTAACAGCACTTGTTTCAAAGTTTAAAATCCCTTCTCTCAAACCCATAGGGACACCTATCTCTACAAGGGGTACAGGTAGTTCAGCATCTACATACCCAGGATCACCTGCGCGACGAACAGTGTTAAGATCTTCGAATGCATAAGAAGCATCACCAGTGCCGCTATACATTAGGTGAAATGGTACCAAAGGAACGTCTCTATTAGCTGTTAAATCGGCCAAAAGTCCTGCTGGGCATATATGAGGCTTAACTTTAGTTCTATATATGTTGAGAACGTGGTTTCCAATACGTCTCCAGTAGGCAGCATCACTTTCAGCACCATCTTTTCTTAAAGCCGCATTTGCGTCAAAAACATATGTTTCAACTACTTCACTCCAATTTACCGATGGTAATACTCTAATTGCTTCCATTCTTGCATAAACATGACTTACACCTTGTAAATCCATAATTGCTTCTACATCTGCAACGACTGTAGGTATAAATCCGCCTTGGTTAGCGTAAAGATCGTGTAATAAATTCTCTACCAAAGCAACCTTTTCTCTGCGTTGTGCCACAGGATCTAATAAGTGGGCTGCATCTATCACGTCACGAAAGGTTGTCCTGAGTCTAGCTCTGATCGGCGCTGTATTCCAAGCAGCGGCTTCTGCCTTATAGTAAGCAGTCATATGCGCTATTGCATAATTGATTAACCTTTTTTCAAAGTTCTCTTTTGTTCCATCTACGAAAGCTCCTGATAATCCTAGAGCCGTTCCTAATGCATGGTTATCAGGGTCCACATAATGATCTATTGCCAATAATCCATCTGCTGCATCCGCAGATACTAATGGGACAATAACCGGTGTTGGGTCTAATCTCTCATCTACCTCTACCACTGGAGGTGGTGGGTTTTTAGCTATACCAATTTCTCTAGCTAGTTCATCTCTAATTTCTTTAACTCTTTGTGCAAAACCGTCCTGTGATAGTTTATTCCTTTGTGCAGTAAACTCTTGATCATCATCTTTAAAATTAAATAATGGATCCATGTGTATCACATGTGCTTCCAAATGTTGGAATAAAAACTCTCTTTTATCTGCAGGTAATTTATTAATTGCTTGCACACATCCTGAGACCAAAAAACTAATATTTGTTGGCAAGTTTACGTATTTAGTAAAGCCTATTGGCCCTTTTATTTCTGGTTTTAATGGTATAGCATCTACCTTTTCTAGGATTTCCTCCTCATCCCTAGTTAACACTCTTCCATGCTTTGGAGCCATTTGTTGAGCTGTAATATCTCTTGCTGTTTGCACATCGTCTCTAAAGCTACCAAGCAAAAAATCAAAAGCACCTCTTATTTGAGCAGCTTTAAATGGATTATGACGCCCAAACTTAGGTACTATCATGCCAACTTTTGCTCCTAAATCATCTAGTATAGGGGCCCGTTCCTGTGGTTGTAACGCCATGATAGCATCCATAAACCCTGATACTTCATCGCTAACTAAATGAAGATCATCAGATCCTAATATATCTCTAGCTGCTCTCATAGCAGCTATTCTATCAAGAACAAGCTGTTGCGCTGGGGACACACCTACAACGGCAACTCCTCCAGCTGCCACAACTACAGTACTAGTAAAGCAACACAAAAAAAGTAGAAAAAACGTTTTAAACATCATGTTAATCACCAAATTATTGAATTTTCCAAAACATCAGAAAATAATCTTTTATTCCTGATCATTATAAGCAATAAGGCATTAAAATTTCTTTAAGGTTTAGCGCGAATTAAAAGCAACCATACTGCAATAATCGAAACTAAAACTAAAAATTAAATGCCTTATTTATAAAGACCTTATAGGCCACATTCAAGTTCGAAGTGCAACACGGTGTAAATTTTCATTAAAGGCCTCAAGAGGAGTTAACCATCCCAAAGATTTTCTGGGTGTTGTATTGTAATTTTCCATGACTTCATCAAATTCCTCTTGTTTCATATTTTTCA
>CAMASM010000103.1 GCA_945860985.1 Candidatus Finniella inopinata | reverse complement strand
TTCGCCAGATGCTTGGTTAACAACCTGCAGTCTAACTTTTAAGGTTTCTATGGCAAGCTGTGCGCGATCAGCCTCTAGTTGTGGCTCGCGTGATTGTCTTTCTTGAGGTGTTAATCCAAAATTCCATCTTGTTTCAGCTAATTCTTTTTTAACTTTTTGAATTTCTTGCTCAACCACATAACCTTGGGGATATTCTTTATAAAGTATATATTTAGCGGCAACTCGAGTTTTTAATGTAGGCACATGCTCTATTACACTAAGCTCAGTACTAATTATATGTTCTGGAATTCCTGCTTCCCTACCATAGCTACGAATACGATTTTGTAGCGTACCAAGATGTCCTATTTGATTAATTTTCTGATCTGCTGCTAAAAGAGATATAGCTGTAGGAAATGCAGATCTTTGTTTCTGCAATTGTGCAAGCTTCATTTCTAAGGCTAGTTTTGCTTGCGCTTTATACCTAATGCCAGCTTCTCTTGCTTGGGATAAAGTGTAAAACTCTGGGTCACCTTGAATAGGATCTTTACCTGAAAATTCTGATTTGTATTTAGCTCCGTTTTCTCTTGCTCTGGATAAAGTGTAAAATTCTGGATCTACCGAGGAAGCGGCAACACTTAGTGCAGCTCCTGGAGCGCTAATCACCGCTGAACTACTTGGCAAGGCATTACCAGCATCAATTATGGCAGTAGCACCACCAGTGTTGGTGATTTGCAAGATGCCAAGTTCGGTCACCCCATCAATCGCTAGCTTGCCATGATTAATTACTCTAGTATCATCACTCAACACTAGACCTTTAAGTTGCGATGTGGCTCTTGCTGCATTGGTTAAACCCTGAGCAAGTTGAGTTGATTGCTGGGTGGTTAATTCCTTATGGTTGAGAAGTAACGTTGCCACATCAAGATGATCGCAACTTATGGTACCGTGGTTAGCAAAAGCTTCGATACCGGTTATGGTAAGAAGTTCTCTTGCGGTTAATTCACCAGAGTGCACGGTCTGGTCACTTACTAAGGCAATGGTTTGTGCGACCAGCTCACCTTTATTGATCACCTTGATGGTCGGAGCAAAGCCTAATGCTTCGAGAATCTCAACCTTACCATCTTCAAGGTTCGTAAATCTCATCAGTGTATCTAGGCCAGTCAACGATTTTGCTTTGAGGTGTCCTTGGGTAGCAAACTGTTTGACTCCAAGTGCTAAGGCTGTATCGGTTTCAATTGTCCCAAAATTATGGAAATGCCCTGCACCTGCGATAGCCTCAATAGCCAGATGACCCGATTCCTCATTGGCAAACTCAGCTTCTACCAATAATTGCTTAGCCTTTAAGGCCTGTTGGTTTTTACCAGATTCAACTTGTAGGCGACTCTCTGCTGCGTTAATGGTGCCAGAGTTTTCTAGGCTTTGGGTGTTAATATCACCGCGCTCAATGTCTAAAATATGTCGATTAGTAATTGCTTGAAAAGCACTATCTGCTGCTACATCACTAACCGCTAAAGTACCATGATTGGTAATGCTGCCACCTAAGCCATCCAAAACCCCAACCGAAGCTGTATGCGTGGTCGCATGGTTTTCCAAATGGCTGGCTTTACTTAAAAACAAAGTTTTAATATCAGCACGACTCGCTTCAGTTAATTTTAAAAGAGCGTTTTCTTCTAAAATTAGCTCACTACTATTAATCGAACCTGTGGATGCTAATTGGCCATCAACCGCAAAGCGTGTAGCACTTATACCACCGCCATTAACACTGTTAAGATGAGTTAAAAAAAGTTCTTTAGCGCTTATTTGTCCAGCGTTAATAAATGAAGCATCACCATCAGCGGTGCCTAACCCCTCAAACTTTAATTGCGTAAATTTCGAAATACCACTATGGACAATCCGAGGTGCGGCAATACTTAAACCACTTGCCTCGATACTGTTTAAAATAATGGGACGGTTGCTCGCTAAAAAAATCGGGTTATGATGAGTGGTTTGGCAACCTTCGACCACCATTACCCCAGATCTATTGACGGAAACTTGCAAGCCCTGAAACCTAAAGGAAGTACTTTGAGCTTTGACAGTAACCCCACCGTACTCAAGGATATCCGCTGGATTATCAGGTGTTGGAATCGTAAAAACCCTTGGTGCTTTAAAAGATCCATCTCCTAGAGCAAATTGCAGCTCACCTAACTCGTTAATCGCACTATACAGATGGGTAAAGCTGGAGATATGCGCATCTTCAACACTAGATGATGCCGTAGGGGGTATTGACTCATCGTCACGATCATCTTGTTTTTCAAGTAAGTGCCGATGATAGTGACTCTCGTCCACTAAAGTCGCAGCATGAACTATACCTTGAAAAAAGCAGCTATAAATCTGTGTGATAATTAACAGGCGGGCAACAAAACGTTTAAGCATGGCAATTACCTCATGGTTTTACGGGGTGAAGTTTCCTGGTGATCTGTGAAAAACTGACAATCATGATTTTATCCTGCTAGTTTGATTTCATTGGGGTTAGTTGAAAGTGTGGTATGTGCTTGGTGTTGCTTTTGATTACTATTCTTATTTTCTAGTTTTTCAAAGTGATTAACCCCCCAGAGATGCCCTAGAATAACTGGAAGCATAACAAGCCATAATCCATAGTAACTAAGAAACTCTGTTAAATAAACTAAGCTAAATGAAGTTACTATATACATCAAAGCACGAGTTAAGGCGTAAAGAACGCTTACCGCAGTAAATCTTTTAAACACGGGAAAATGAGTAACAAAAATAGAATCCCCTGGAATAGCTGTCAGTGAAACGACTAATATAAATGCTTGTAGCAAAAAAATCTGCCAATGATGATTGGCAACTATTATTAAAATTGGCAGGAATAGCGTAAATACAAAGAAAGCCTTTGCCCTTGCTCTTAATATTTTTAATGGCGGGATTCTTTGAGATAAAAATGTCCATAATCCACAACCAATCAATGGCAGGATAGATAGATAAAAATTATGGTGAATAACATCGCTTGCCGAATATTCAAACTTGCTTTGTAATATAGGGTTAAAATATAGTAATCCCAAGTAAAACGATAAAGGCCAACCACAATAAACTAAAAAATACGCCGCATAGGTTTGTTTGCTAACCCCTATGCTTAAAGATTCCTTCAATTTACGTATATTTAAGGGCTGTGTTTTATTATTAGCACTTGTTTTAATCTTTTTTTTGAGCTGCAGTTTCATGTCAATAAATTCAGGAGTTTCGCGTAGACGCACTCTCGCTATGGAACCAACAACGGCAATACCTGCGCCCATCCAAAAAGCAATGCGCCAATTAAGTCCAGCAATCGTTACCAGTGATGCAACGGCAAGAGCAGCGGTACTACCCACACCTGATGCAATACCCAAAAATGAAACAGCAACATACTGAGCAGGTGGCCTGACAAATTCTGACACATAAATCTGTGCACCAACTATCTCTCCCAGTGATGACATGCCTTGAACAATGCGACAACCCGTCACAATCCAGGAAGCCGTAATGCCAATTTGCTCATATGTTGGTACGTTTGCCATAAGTATGCAAGACATCGACATCAAAAGAGTCGTGATAACTACGGTAGTTTTTCGACCTATATTATCACCCAACCACCCGAAAATAAGGGCACCAAATGGTCTAAGCACATAGGTTGAGCAAAACGCAAGTGCAGTTAATAGTGCAGCTGTATGGGGATCAGTTTTAGGAAAAAATAATTCATTAAGAAGGACTATCATATGCACGTAAAGCATCAAATCAAAGTACTCAAGGAAGGTACCTATTTGCAACAGGCCAATCGCTTCTTTTTGTTGGCGACTTAAATATGCAAAAACACCCATAGCCAGTCTCCTAGAGGTTCTTTTGATTGGTTATTGCACTCATCAATTCTCTCCTTTAAAGATTTTACAAAAAATTGTTTTATAATGTTCACTCATATCTGGATATAGAGCTTCTATAATGTCTCTAAAAAATTCTTTGACTGTTGTTTGGGGAGTGACAACGTAGCCTTTTCTGATTGTTGCTTGATAAATCTCCTCGAGCTGTTTTAAAAATCCGCTTTCGAGAAGATGGTGATTGATGAGATTATTGCTTTTATTTGCGTAAAGAAAACTAACGGCATTATTACTTATGTATATCTCGCTCCTTGGAACCCTCCAACCATTATCCTTGAAACCCTTATTATCAAGAAGAAACTCTTTTTCTTCAATAAAAGCGCTTTTCGTCATCAGCTTTATTTCGGATCCATTAGGATCATACAAAACTTCAAATATTTGCACTTCCTCTTCAGCAACAACAATTGCCTCAAAGACTAAATATCCACAATAAAGTTTAAAGGAAATAGGGTGGCTTACTGCTATTTTCGGTTGACTGATAAA
>CAMASM010000102.1 GCA_945860985.1 Candidatus Finniella inopinata | reverse complement strand
TTGTTTATTATGTATTTACTAAATTTCAGTATAAATTCACTTACCCTAATGGCCATGGTTTTGGCAATTGGTCTGGTCGTAGATGATGCGATTGTCGTTTTAGAAAACGTGCACCGTAACCGAGAGTTAGGCATGGAGCCGTTTGAAGCTGCATATAAAGGTATCAAAGAAATAAGTTTCGCCATTGTAGCAATGACCCTTACCTTAGTTGCAGTTTATGCGCCAATTTCTCTGGCAAAGGGAAGAATTGGTAAATTCTTAACTGAATTCTCAATTACACTGGCTGCAGCTGTTTTGTTATCTGGTTTTGCTGCTCTTACCCTTTCACCAATGATGTGCGCTCGTATGCTTGGCGATGCAGGACACAAAGACAAAAAAATCTCAAACAATTCAGGTTTTATAGAAAAAATTAAAAACTTTTTTACGTCTCAACTATGGATGACAAATTTAGAAATAAGTTACGAGTCTATTTTGAAAAATATCATGCCAAAGCGCTTAATAACTGCATTAAGTGCAATAGGTATTGCTTGCCTTGGGTGTGTGGTGTATCAATATTTACCAGCCGAAACCACCCCTTATGAAGATCAAGGATCAATGCGTATTGATGGACAGGCTCCACAAAGCTCGACCATGGCATACACTGAACGTTATGTTGAAATGCTTGATAAAGCAATTAATAAAATACCTGAAGTGGAAAGAAGGGTTATAAACATTACGAATCCAACTATTGAGGGTTCTATCCAATTAAAAGCTAAACCTGAACGTAAACGCAACACAGAAGAAGTAGCGGCAGAGTTACGTGAATACTTAGCAGATATTACCGGTGTTGAAACCAGAATCGACACTGGCGCAAGCGGTGGTGACAGCGGACGCATGGTTGACTTTGTAATTCGTGCAAATAAAACAATGCGTGAACTTCAGGACATGACATCAAATCTTTTAGGAGAATTACATAACTCTGGAAACTTTCAAGCAGTATTTAGTGACTTACGTGGTGACGTCGCTGACTATACTGTCACGGTGATTCGCGACAAATTATCATCTTTATTTATCGAACCACAAGATATAGCTGATACAATCGAAACTTTAATTCGCGGTAGAAAAGCAAACAGTTTTAAAAAAGATTCTAAGGCGTTCGATGTTAGAGTTCAGGTTGAAAATGCAGCACGACAAAACCCTGAAGATATTACGAATCTTTTTGTTAAAGCTGGTGACCGTGATGGAACATTAGTGCCATTATCTGAGCTTGTCGTCGTAAATTCCAGAGCTGGCCCTGTCGAAATTAAACGTACCAACCGTGCTAGATCAGTATTGCTATCAGGCGTACTAAAACCAGAATACAGTATGAAAGATGGTATAAAAACTGTCGATGGTATTGCAAAGCAATTAGCTGGTACAGACTACCGAATTGAATATATGAATGAAGCAAAACGCTTCTTGGATGAAGGTCCTACGGTTTGGCTCGTCTTTGTTTTGGCAATCGCATTTATTTACTTAGTTATGGCAGCACAGTTTGAAAGCTGGCGTGACCCATTTATTATTATGCTAAGCGTTCCATTGTCCTTAACAGGCGCCGTGATTACCCTGGCATTTTTAGGCAATGGTAGCATAAACTTGTACTCAAGAATTGGTCTAATTACGCTAATCGGGCTGATTACCAAACACGGAATTTTAATGGTGACATTTGCAAACCAAATACGAGATGAATCAGGATTAAGCATTGAAGATTCTATTATACAAGCTTGCAAAGTTCGGTTACGCCCTATTTTAATGACAACCTTTGCAATGGTGCTGGGTGCATTACCGCTTGCACTTGCCAGTGGTGCAGGAGCCGAAAGTCGTAGGCAGCTTGGCTGGGTAATCGTGGGTGGTATGACTATTGGAACTGTATTCACCCTTTTTGTAATACCGGCCTTTTACAGCTACTTCACAAAGAAAAATAGGGAAATGATCAAAATTGGAATTGCTTAAAGTTCCACAGTTGTTTGACTACAAACGTTTTAGATTGCATGCACGTTCAAACAATAAACTGGTAATTAAACTACAGAGTTTACTTGACGAAATTTTGCAAGAGCATATTAGCTTATTCTCAAAAACCTTCCCAATAAAAATCACTCATGATTTTAGTGGCTGCCATTTACAAAATTCAATTATTCAAATTGATCCAGAATTAATTTCTTTCAAAATAAATAGCCTAGACCTAGTATTAAGTAGTGGCACTTTAATGTTTACCAATGACATTCCTGGCGTCTTAAAACAGTGGTATACAGCTCTAAAACCAGGCGGCGTATTCATGGCTGCATTTTTTGGGGAAGAAAGCTTAATAGAGCTAAAAGAATGCTTTTTTAAAGCCGAAGAAAAATTACAAATTCCCCATGAGTTGCGTTTTTTTCCAACAATAGCCACTAAAGACGCAGGATTACTTGTACAACGTGCAGGGTTTCATTCACCAACCGCTGACAAAACGCGCCTTACACTGCATGCAAAAAATTTGACAGATATACTACATACTTTAAAGGCATTAGGCGGTAATATTTTACATGAGCGCTCAAAATCAAACCTTTCTAAAAAATTTTTAAAGACAGTTGAATCTGAATATCACAAAAGTTATTCTGACGAATCTGGCCTGCGTGTAACTGTTGATATTGTTTGCATGACTGGTTGGGCAATTGAACGTTGTGCTAATGAACTAATTAATCAGCAAACCCCAAAGATAGGATATTTATGATAAAAACCACAACTCTTGCTAACGGCCTGCGTGTAGCCAGCGATAGCTTTGATCACGTTGAAACAATTGCTTTAGGGGTATGGTTAAACATTGGTACCCGCCATGAAAAAAAATCTGAAAATGGCATAGCACATATGCTAGAGCACATGGCATTTAAAGGTACAACCACGCGCAGTGCCTTAGATATTTCAAAAGAAATTGAAGATGTGGGAGGATACATGAATGCTTATACATCACGTGAAATGACTGCTTACTACGTAAGAGTCCTGCGCAAAGATGTAGAATTAGCTGTAGATATTTTGGCAGATATTTTACAAAATTCTGTGTTCGATGCTACTGAATTTGCCAGAGAGCAAGGCGTAATTATCCAAGAGATTGGTAGATCTAATGACACACCTGACGATGTGGTTTTTGATTACTTTCAAGAGACGTGTTTTGGTGATCACCCTATGGGTTGGGCAACTTTAGGAACAGAAGAAATTATTCATTCACTTACCCCAGAGGCCGTAAAAGCGTATATGGATCGCCATTACGGGGTTAAGAATATGGTATTTGCAGCTTCCGGTAATATTGACCATGATCAACTATGTGACTTAGCAAAAAAATATTTCACTAAAGTTACCGATAAGGGTGACCAAACACCAAAGCCTGCTGAATATGTAGGAGGAGACAAAAGAGAAACAAAAGAACTTGAACAAGTTCACGTAGTGCTTGGTTTACCAACCGTTAATTCGTTTGATCCAACCTACTACGACAATGTGATTCTAGCATCAATTTTGGGTGGTGGAATGGCCTCACGATTGTTCCATGAAATACGTGAAAAACGTGGCCTTGTTTACACAATTTCTGCAGATCAATATAGCTACAGTGACGCTGGAATGCTAACCATATATGCCGGAACTGGACCTAAAGAAGTTGCTGAACTCTTGCCTGTTATTTGTGAAGAACTAAAAAATGCAGCCAACACAATTACAGAAGAAGAAGTAAATCGTTCAAAAAATCAAATGCAAGCAGGGCTATTAATGGGACTTGAAGGAACATCTAATCGCTGTGAACGTTTAGCAAAACATATGCATATGTTTAACCGCCCCATTCCTATGGCAGAAACTTTAGAAAAGATTAACAAAGTCACGGTAGAAAGTGTGCAAGAAGCTTGTAAAAGAATTCTTAAACAAAAACCAACGCTGACTACACTTGGGTTAGTTGATCATGTTTTAAGCTACGATGATTTAGTGGCAAAACTATCAGCATAAAAGCTGGCGTCCCCAACGGGATTCGAACCCGTGTTGCCGCCTTGAGAGGGCGATGTCCTAGGCCTCTAGACGATGGGGACTTATGTTATATCTAAACCACTCTACGTGTGGTTTGCAAGTAAATTGAGCAAACACTTAGTTAGAATAAATTAGTGTTGTGACCTGAATTTAAAATTAGATGCAAAATACGAGTCCCATTGCCTTTTTCTTCTCCGGCTTGACCGGAGGATCTGGTGAATCACACCCATAAAATTTTAATAAAATTACATGGGACATATTAATTTTTGCAAATTAATGACACTTTATGATAATTTTAAAGGGAGCCAAATAGAAGAAGCAGCGCAAAATGATCTTCTAGAGAGCTTGTAAAACTGGATCATTACACCCAACTTACGTTGGGTTCATGATGACAGAAAACCGGTAAATCTTCGTCATTGCGAACAAGCGTAGC
>CAMASM010000101.1 GCA_945860985.1 Candidatus Finniella inopinata | reverse complement strand
AGCAACTACTATCATAGATAGTCCGCATGGTAGTTTCTTTGGAAAATCCATCTTCAATGATAGGTATTCTTTATTA
Organism: Candidatus Finniella inopinata; assembly: GCA_945860985.1. Taxonomy (GTDB): domain Bacteria; phylum Pseudomonadota; class Alphaproteobacteria; order Paracaedibacterales; family CAITNM01; genus CAITNM01. The sequence continues at coordinate 4,433 of CAMASM010000101.1, read as the reverse complement.
TTCATTTCAAAAATTGTAAAGTCTCCCTTATCTTTCTTTGACTTAAAGGCAGCAAAAGCCGCTTTAAGTTCATTAAAATCTGACTCATCAATTTTTACAAGACCCATGGAATTTTCATTAGAATGTATTTTAAAGTTGTTAGATGCAGCAATAATTCTATCTTCATTATCAACGATATAAATGTTTCCATTCGCACTAGGCTTAAATTTAGATAAAAATTCTGAAAAACTTCTAAGAGTTATATCTGTACCAAATACTCCCTTAATAGTACCATCAGCAGCTATTATTGCTTTTAATACGCTCATCCCAATTTCACCTTTTAACATACCGGTAAAAATATAAATTTTACTCCAAATTAGGTTTTGGGTTTTTGATGAATCCTTATACCAGTGACGTTGACGCGGATCATATTTGGTAAGTTGAGTGCTAATTGATTCTGATAATGTGTTATCCTCTTTTAAAAAATACCATAAATCAGGCACTTCAATTTTATTTTCGGTTTTATCTCTTGCAACAACCCTAAGCACCACATTTGTCCCTTCTGGTGCTAAAATAGCTGATGATTTTAGAAATGTGTCAAGATAATGTGGAAGACAAGAACTAACAAAAAGCCCATCTGTTGTTCCGTAAAAGAAAGTTGTGAGATATGAATTTGATTCAAGAATGACCTGAAATGACTTGTAAAACTTAATGTTATTTAGGTAATCTTTTAAATCCATATCCCGCAGTAATGCAGAATACGAATTTACAAAGTCTTCTGTATCATTTAAAGACTGTACAATTTTTTCGTTTATAAAATTAGTAGAAGTTCGAGTATAATTTTCTGCTTGTTGGATAGTTGTTTTTGAATTACTTAAATAAGTGCAAGTAATAATTGAAACAACAATTAAAATTATTGCAGATAAATTTTGGAACAAGATATCAGTTTTAATTCTGCGTATGAATTTGAGGCGTTTAAAAAACATTACATTATTGAGCAGATCACTGTAGCTTAATTGTGGTGGCAAATGTTTAAAAAATACTTAATACAATAATTCTCTATCAACAAAAGATTTTCACTAAACTAAGATTTCTTAAACACACCAACAACTTCCAAATGAGCAGACCAAAGAAATTGGTCAATAGGATAAGCTGCTTGTAAAGAATATCCACCATCTTCTAGAGTTTTTGCGTCACGTGCAAAGGTTTCTGGATTACATGAAATATAGATAACCGTGGGCACCAAGCTTTCAGCCAATTGTTGAACTTGAGAATCAGCACCTGCACGAGGAGGATCTATCACTGCAGCACTATAATTATTTAATGCTTTCACAGATAAAGGCTTTTCAAATAAATCACGCACTTGAGCGTTTAATGAAAACCCTTTTCCAGCACTGCTTAATAACTCAATAGCCTTACTATTACCTTCAAAAGCATCAACAGGCCCATAATTTAGAAGAGTTCCAGAAAAAGTTCCACGTCCTGAAAACAAGTCTAGTAAATATGTTTGAGGACCAGATTCATCTAGAGTTTGTTTTATAACATCATTCATCCAGGTTTCTGCAACACTGCTTGCTTGCAAAAATGCCCATGGATCTACAGGTATAGTTAATTTGCCAAATTGCGCATTTATTGGTTCCCTTTGTAAAATAAGATCGTAAAACTTACGGTGCCTAAACTGTAAACGTGTCCAATTTGCCTGAACTGCAATATCTTTAAGCATTACGCGCTGAGGTTCACTTATTTTGTTAACACCTTGGATTTCTATACCAATATCAACCAAACCGTCTATTTCTAAAACAAATATGTTAGATTTTTGAAATGGTTCTAATAAGTTGTCCAGGGCCTGGCGCAAATATGGAATGGAATCCTGCAATGGCTGAGTAAGCACTGGACATTCTTCCATATCAACTACTTGATGACTTTGCAAACGGTGGAAACCCATAAACAGCTTGTCACCTTTTTTAATAGCTTCTAAATTAGCTCTCCGCCTTTGAGCCACCGGAACAACCTTTATTAGTTGAATTAGATATGGATTAAGATCGTTATTAATAAATGCTTGATTCAATAATGATGATTTAAATTCTTTATAAAAATTTTGATTAACGTGCTGCAACAAACAACCTCCACATGTTGTAAAATGCTTACATAAAGCATCTTGACGCTCTAAAGAAGGCTTTATAACCTTTTTGAAGTAATTATTAACCTTCTTGGGGTATTGCACCTTTTCAAACTCAACTTCTTCTCCTGGCAAGCAGAAAGGTAATTCGATATCACCGCTGTCGCTCAAAACTTCAGCAAAGCATTTTTGGTTAAGCCGTAAAACACGACCAGTTTCAACTGAAACAATAGGAGGTAATTGATTGCGCATATAAAGAAAATTTACAACATCAAAAAGGTAGCTTGAGGCCAGGAATATTCATACCGCCAGTTATGCTTGCCATCTCTTGATTAACCTGTGTATCAACTTTATTTTTAGCGTCATTAAATGCAGCAACTATTAAATCTTCCAACATCTCAATATCGTCTTTACTAACAATTGATTGGTCAATTTTAACTGTTACCAACTGCCCTTTGCCGTTAACTGTTGCTTTAACCATACCGCCACCAGAAGAACCTTCAATTTCAAGGGACTCACTTTTTTGCTGCATTTCTTGCATTTTCTTTTGCATCTGCTGCGCTTGTTTTATCATTAAATTCATATTTTTCATAAATACTCCTAGTTAATGGTTACTTTTGCATCTGGAAATGAATGCAAAATTTCTTTGATTAAAGGATGCTCCAATGCAGACTGCCTAAGATTTTCTCGCTCAATTGCTTGTGCTTGAACTATTGTAGGATTAGAATGCTCTGCGCGCACTTCAATTTCCCAAGTTTGTTGAGTAATGCGTTCGCAAGCATCTTTTAACAATTTAGCAAAATTCTTTGGCGCCCTATCACCCAAACCACAAATAATTCGCCCAGGCGTATAAGAAATTAAATGTACATCATGCAAAATATGACCATGCAGTAATCCTTCTTTAGCATAAAGTAACAGCTCAGACATCGCTTCAAAAGTTTGCGGCATAGCAGAACGAGCAAAATTCACTACTGAGCTCGTTGTTTGTGATTTTTGCTGTCCTCCAGCATTAATCGGCCCAGTCAAAACATCTTTCACAAATGCAAGGCGCATCAAAGCAACATCTAATGCCTGAGATGGCTGATAACTATTGCGCACATCATCATAAGCTTTTTGCATTAAATCCCAACTTTGCAACAATATACTTGTTGGTAACAAATCTGCAAGCTGCTGACCCTTTAAGCGATCAGCCTCTGGCCAAGAAACATCTCTTGCCAGGGAAGGTACATTTTTCAAACAAATTACCCAATACAGAATATGAATTAAATCTTGAGTAATTAGTAAAGGGTCACCGCCATTTTCATAAATGGTATGCAACTTAGCGATAGATTGCTCTACCTTACCTTGAAAAATAAGTTCAAAAATATCAAACAGGGCATCGCGGTTACTAAGTCCAAGCATTGATTCAACAGTTACTGCAGTCACATTTGATGCACCACTGAGCATAATTGCCTGATCAAGCAAACTCAAAGCATCACGCATTGAGCCATCAGCAGCTCTTGCAATCGTTGCCAAAGCATCTATATCTGCACTAAGATTTTCAAATTGCAAAATGTTTTGCAAATGCGCAACAATCTTTGCTGGTTGCATCACTGATAAATCAAAGCGCATGCATCTTGAGAGTATCGTGTCTGGAATTTTCTTGATTTCAGTTGTTGCAAAAATAAACTTCACGTGCGCTGGAGGTTCCTCCAAAGTTTTCAAAAGCGCATTAAATGCTGATTTTGAAAGCATGTGAACTTCATCAATAATAAAAATTTTAAAACGTCCTTGTACCGCTTTATAGCGAGACGACTCCGTAAGCTCACGCATATCATCTACACCTGTATGACTTGCCGCATCAATTTCAACCACATCCATATGGCGATCAGCCAACACACCACGACAAGAAGAACACACATCACACGGAGTTATTTGGGGCGTTGTCAAGTTGCCATCATTTCCCGAACAATTCAAACTTTTTGCAATAATTCTAGCTGTAGTAGTTTTTCCAACTCCACGAATTCCATGTAGTAAAATGGCATGTGGTACACGACCTGATTCAAAAGCATTCTTAAGACTCTGCACCAAAGTTTCCTGGCCAACCAGCTGCTCGAGATTTTGTGGACGATATTTACGGGCTAAAACACGATATGACATAATCTTTTCCATTTATAGAAGGCTGCACCGACCCGATCACCAATCGTTACGGCTGCTTTCTTCCGAACCTGACCGGATTACCGCGATGTTCGTCCAGGCAACCTTCATGAAGAAAATACCACGGTTTTTTCCAAATGCAAATAGAATAAAAACAAAAGTACAAAGGCAAAATGTTATATCCACCATAAAAAATTTT
>CAMASM010000100.1 GCA_945860985.1 Candidatus Finniella inopinata | reverse complement strand
TATGTGCTATCTGCTGGTTGCTTTGGCGCATGTACCAAAAGCTGCATTTGGTTACCTTGTACTATTTTGCTATTGAAAGGTATGTTCAGCTGAAGCTGTTCATCGGGAAATATTTTTATAATATTTCAGAGATAGGTATCAGCTTCTATCAGGCCTTCTAGCCACAAACCCTCCAAATTTCCGACAAAGTGTTTAGGCGTATAAGTCAGTGTTCAGTTAAGCAATATATCTTCTAGCATTTTATCGATGTCTATTTTTCTTCTGTTGTCATAAAAACTAAAGTAACCGGTAAAGTGGATATGCTGCCAAGCGGCGGGGGATAATTTTCTAAGAAATTTTAGTACCTTTTTGTTATTTGGATTTTTGTTGAGCAGGTGGGAATGAATTGAAGCATTGTAATAAATAATGGCGCTTGCAATTAATAGACCACACTGGTTGCTAATTTCCATTTCAAGATCAGTGCGTCCCAGCAAAGCTTTTCTACCGCTAACCTTGGCAATAGCTCCACGTAATGTATGGTAGGATTCAAGCCTATTTTGTGATCTATGCGCATTCTCAAGGATTTGAGGATCTAAAATGCATTTCAATGTATAAATACTTCTGATTAATTTGTTGAACTCAAAAAGAGCTTTTCTTGTCTTGTTGTTCGTAGAAAGCGCGCAAAGCTTTTTAATCAGCGTACTTTGGCTCATTTCTTTTAAAGCTAGAGTAGCAATAATGCGGTCTATATTATCTTTTTCATCTATTATCAACTGACGATCAATTATACCAACTGGCTGAACTAGAAAATTTACATAGGAAGCCGGATCCTTTGTCCCATATACATTGTTTAGTTCACTTTTTAGATTTGTAAACCTTGGTCTTAATTCACCGCCAAACATATGGAAAAGCGCAAAGTTAGCTTTATTGACGCTGTGCATGTCACCAGTAATAACCGTTGGGTTAATCAGAGATGTGTTGTTATACCAAATATCAAACACAAAATTACTTTCGTGCTCGTGAGCGCCAATCACGTCTGAGTTAATTGGCACGTAATTGGATAGCATTGTATATGCAACTACCCCACGACCTTTTTTAAAATATTTCCGCGAGTACCGTGCTTTAGTTGTGGGTGTTAGGGCTTCAAACTTTTGTCCGTCGACAGCGCCATAAAGTACATTAAGATCAAAGGTATAATGAGGAAAAATACTTAAATTGGTGATATGATTGGCAATAATTGCATTGGCTTTTTTAAGAGTGACAAGCCTCATATACTGTTTATAGGTAGATTCAAGGATATGATAAACACAATCACTGGTTTGTGCCATTTTATGATTACCAATATTGGTGGCTTGGGAAATCATGACCGCAATTAAGTTATTAAAATCTACCTTCTGTTTGATGTAAAGGGGCTGTAAAGGAGTGAGTGCTGATAGAAAGTGGCACTTATCATTAACAAATTGCAAGACATCGCTCAAGTCACAAACTGGTAGTTTACCATAAAAAGTCTGTTTTTCTAAGGTTTCTTCTTCATTGACAGTCCTTGGCTTAACCCACAGCACTTCCTTTTTTGTGTGGTTATATTTTAGATGTTTCAATGCGCCTTGTTTTAAGCTATGATTAACCTCGATCCACAGGGTATCAAGTTCTTTAAATAGTAAATCAAGTTGCGAGTCACATGGTGTTTTGATCCACGGAATTGCAAGCGCGTCTAAGATATGCTTCTTCTCCTCAAGGGATACAAGATCGTGCGCAAAAGGACGATGACGCACGCTGTCGTCAATATAGAGTGCACCTGTTTCTATTTGTTTGGTAATTTGGCAATACACGGCTATTTCATAGCGATTTGCTCGAATAGTCGACTCACCATTTTTATCATCTATTAACAAATAAGGCTCCAATCGTTTTGATATGAAGTCCCGCGGAAAATGTTTGCTGTGTTGTTGAGTAAGCGATTGCTGTTTAGCAAAAACTTCCTTCATCCACTGAATAGCTTTTAATAAAGGGTTATCGGCATGCTGGCTTTTAAAATCTGTGGCGAGCAAAAGGGGACGCAAGTGATGCTTATAGCGTGCTACAGCCATGTCTCTTTCTTGCCACATAATAAGCTGTTTGCGTTTTGGTTTGTGTTTTTTGATCATTTTTTCGCCAATAGTGCGAATGGATTCTTTCGGTAAAATCTCGAACGCTTTTTTACGAGCGTCTCCTAACTCCATAGAATCGCTTAATTTATCATCTACATATAACAAGATGAGTTGCCCCACCTGTTTCTCCTTGTCATCTGGCTCCTCATCGCTATGGGCATCTGCTTTTGCTTTGGTTTCTTTTTCTAGTTTATTAACTTGAAAGCTAAAGGCATCAATCAAATTATCGCTGATTTGTTGATAACGTTTAAACGCGTAGCACAACAGATAGAGATAGGTTCGTTCATCGTCAAATCGTTCTAAATCATAGATTGTGTAATAATTGGCAAGGCTTGCGTAAGTGGCAATATTTTGCGCAGAAATTTCTAGGACTGGTAAAATAGTTTTGGCAAAATTATGCAGTGGTTTCAATAGGGTATGCTTTCTGCATTCAATGTTTATCATTGTCGAACCAAAACTTTTAGGATCTTGTTTGAGAGCCGCTAGCTCTGAAAGAGTGTTTTCATTTTTAATAAGTTGTTTGAGACTTTGTTTGTATTCATCTGTGAGTACTGAATATAAACAATATTTTAGGCGCTTGCGTTCTTCGACAAGAATGTGGCTGATAATTTTTTGTAAAGTTGAGTAGCCTGGGCGAACAATCTTTGCAGATTGTAAAAATGCTAATAATTCATACGCAATAAAGTTTGGCGAAATATCCCGTTTAACGCTAAGCCTTGCTCGATCATAGAGCTTTGGCAAAAACTCTTTTGACCAAGGCTTGTAGCTAAATAATTTGATAATTGAGTCACAGACGCGGTAGTGCTCATATTTGGTGATGTTGAAAGCCTGAAGTGTTTGATTGGTAAAACAGTGAGTTAAAATGAAGCGTAGATCATCTTGTGGAACCTTATGAAACGAAAAACGAAAAAAGATATGTTTTGCTTTGAAGTATCCCATTTGTATAGCAGCGTAAACTTGAGCCTCCATTGAAGAGCCCTGTAATATGACTTCCCATTCTTCAGGAGTAAACACAAAGTAACTCAAACGCTGTTGGTCGTCAAAATCAGGAAATCCATAAAATGCAAATTCTTCCAGATCCGACATAATGGAAAGTCTTTTGTCTGGTGATGACATAAGAGTGTTGTTTTTTGTATTGTTCATAATGGGCGTTGTCACACGTGCGAAATGAATATATAATACACATTAAAAATTATATACAAGATGTATTATTTTTTACTATAATTTGGTTATAACTTAACAAGGCGTTTTAATGGGTAAAATTGTTGCTTATTTGCGAGCATCTACAGACAAGCAAGATTTAAATCATCAAAAACTAGAATTGCTTGAATTTGCCAGAAAGAAATCTCTGTCTATCGACGAATTTGTCGAAATCACCATTTCATCAAGAAAGAGTAGTAAACAAAGGCGTATTGATGAACTGCTGAGTATGTTAAATGACGGTGATATATTGCTTGTTACCGAACTCAGCCGACTCGGAAGAAGCACTACAGAGGTTATTACCATAGTAAACTCTTTAGCGAAGCGTAATATTCGCGTTATCGTTTTGAAACAAAACTTAGATATCAGCCAACAAGACATAAATTCAAAGGTTACATTGACGCTTTTCTCATTGTTTTCTGAGTTAGAACGAGACTTAATTAGCTTGAGAACAAAAGAAGCATTGGCTTCCAAGAAAAGACAAGGACAAATTTTAGGAAAACCGAAAGGAACAATTCAAAAAAGTAAATTTGATAAACATGCGGAAAAAATCAAAGAATTATTGGACTATGGTCTTTCAGTCCGTAAAATTTCTAGCGTGCTTGAGTATACCAACCACATTGCACTTAATACTTATATCAACAAAAGAAACTTAAAGAAAAAATTATAAACGACTTAACAAATACTTTGTCGGAAATTTGGAGGGTTTGTGGCTAGAAGGCCAATTAACTTCAGTGCTGAATTGAGTTTTTCTTTGTCCAAAGTAGGACGACCGGGTATTTTACCTTTGAGTCGGGCAGCGTTTATGCCGTCCTTAGTACGTTCTGAAATTAATCTTCTTTCAAAATGCGCAATAGCACCAAATACATGGAATACCAACTCTCCTGCAGCAGAAGATGTATCTATCTTTTCTTCAAGAGACATTAAGCCAATCTTACATTCTTTCAGATATTCTACAGTTTCGAGCAATTCCTTTAAGCTACGACCCAAACGATCAAGTCTAACTACGCAAAGTAAGTCTCCTTCTCGGGCATAAGCAATTAACGCTTCTAGTCCGGGTCTTTTAAATATCTTACCACTTATCACATCTTCGAAAATCCGAATAGTGCCGGCTTTAGTAAGACGAGCCTTTTGAGAATCTAAATCTTGTTGTTGTGTCGATACACGCGCATATCCCAAAATATCGGTCATTACCTTGCCATTATAAATTCAACGTCAAGGTCTACTTTTCGCCAGATCTTATCACAAGTAAGTATAGGGTAATTTTTGAACATTGCT
>CAMASM010000099.1 GCA_945860985.1 Candidatus Finniella inopinata | reverse complement strand
GTGATGGATAGCGCCCTTACGTTCTATAAGATCGTATAGGCTATCCACCATATGGAACTCCAAAGAAATACACACCATGTTTTTCGTATAATGTATCACTTTGTATGGATCCCTATAAAACTCGGTCGCTTGCGGCCGAGTTGTTTATACCTTTTATAAATCTTTCGTAAAACCACGGGTCTTGCCCCGTGGATGTAGTAAGCGCCCTATCTTCGTGCTACAAACAGAATATGAAGATCAGGAAACAAGGGCATTGCGCTTACAAATGTGAATATCACCTTGTGATTGTCACGAAGTATCGCCGCAAGATCTTTAATGCGGGATCATTTCAGTATTTTTGCGAATTAATGAAAGGTGTCTTGATTGACGGCATGCCTGAAGTAGAAATGCTAGAAGTTAATCATGATGAAGATCACATTCACATGTTGCTCTCGATTCCTCCTAAAATGTGTGTGAGCGAAGTTGTAAGACGCATTAAATCAATAACAGCAAGACTTTTAAAAAGAAAATTTGAGTACATGAGAAAAGCCTATTGGGGAGTAGATGGAATTTGGAGTGATGGTTACTTTGTATCAACTGTGGGTTTAAACGAAGAAATTATTAGAAAATATATAGAAAAACAAGGGCACGAAGATAGGGGGCAAGCTTGCTTGTAGCAGACTGATACCACGGGGCTTGCCCCGTGGAGTTTCACTTAATCTGACATCACCAAACGTCAAACTACAAAATTCAGAATTTACCCATGATTTAGAATAATCCATTAGAATATCTCCTCATTTGGTTGTTTTGCAAATCTATTGTAAAACTATGGGGATTACACCTTGGAGTTTAATTATATAGACATAGATCGGATTTTACATAAAATTTGTGGGTAATGCTAAGAGCTGGACTAACGGTTGCGTTTTTGTTTTGGATGTTGTTTTTTTTACCATACGCCCTAATCCCCTATTATAATCACACGTGTGGCCCACGAAAAGCTCATGATTGCATTCTTATATCGGGGTAGCTTAAAACCCCACCAGTGATTAGTCCGCAGCTTTCAGCGCATCATACTCACGAACGGGCTCTTTGGCACCATTGTGTAACCGATCTCTAGGCTACACATACACTTATAACAAAACGGTGTCTTTTGGTCATTACGTTCAAGTCCGCCCATGGGCGGTGGATTACTCATTACGACATAATCAAGAAAATTTATAGAATCCGTTAAAATTGAGAGGTTTTCTTTTGGTAATAGATAGTGTATTGATAACTTGAATTAAGCATATCTCTAGTTTCACTTGGATTTGCAGTAAGCGGTAGTGTTTGAAATTAAAAAGTTTCATTTTATATTGTCGATTAACATTGGAGGGACCATGATTTTTAGGATTTTTTATTTTTTAATAATAGTTGGAAAATGTCTGTACGCAATGGATTGGGCGGCATATCCACCAGGGGATTATGATCCAAGTATCGAAGTTGTAGGAGCTAAACTGTCAGGTGTTGACGTTTGTAATGAGGCCATAGAAGATATTGATGCCATCATTGCATATCGTAATTTTGATCAATATTTACTTACTCCTGATAACCCCGGTAATCCGGAACCTGATTTTGAGGCTTATGATTTTAAAAAGCATTATGATTTAGGTCATTTTTATAGTGATTCCCCTACAGAAAGAGAGCCAGCACATATTCGTATGCGCCAAAACTTTCTAAAAATCATTAAATCTTTCTCCTCTTTAAGTCACACTCATCCTGAATTTGAAGTCCTTTTTTTCTTTGCTAATGATTCTGCGCGATTTATGAATACTCATTTTCAAGAACAGTTTCAAAGAATATTTCAAGATACCGATGAGTTTTCACATCTAAAAAATCTTATTTGTAGATTACGAGCAGTCTCACAAGCAATCGATAATAAGGAATCTCGTGATAAAATTAAGGAATTAGAAAACGGAGTTACTCAAGCCTTTGATTCCATTCCAATAACTATGGCGCTTGTGCAGCATTTCTATTTACCAGCTGTAGTTGAAAAACATGCAGGTATGTTGGGAGATTATGACTATACAACTTTTGCCGGACGTGCGGCTTTAACGAGAGCATTAATCTGCTACGGAGAACTCCTTAAAACAATACCCGATAAGAAGGCTTCAGCGGTTGCCAAAGCGTGTATCATGTTTAGGGATAAAGCAGTCAAAGTTTTGCCACGCCGCTTAGATGCTCTTGCTGATGATAAGATGGTAGCTAGTTATGCAGGTATGAGCTATTTTCTTCGAGATCTTCATGCTTATATATTTACGCCCGATGCAGATGCTCCTACTTCTGAGAGAATAATAACTTTATTAGCTTCTTGGGGATATAAGCCTAATGGTAAACCCACTGGAGCAGATAGTACTGATGCAGTTGGTGTTGAGGAAGAAGTGCCATCTAACTTATTGCTCAGCATATTGCAACAGATGCGTAAAATTTCCGGTCTTACCGTTAGACTTCCGGATGTTGCTTTTTTTGATGAGGTACGTTCAGTTTGGTCAAATTTTGAGTGTGGTGCGGAAAATTATCTTTCAACAGCAGATCGTAAAGCTATAGAGACCCTTTCTCATGCAGAGCAGCATGCTAAGGAAGCAGATTCAGAAAGAATTAGAAAACAGCGGATGGAAGACTTAAAAAGAAAACCTTTAAAGGAGTGGCCAGCAATTTTAAAAGGACATGATTTTACTAAAGCCGTCCAAGCATCTGCTGCTATTACTGAAATCAATGATTGGTTAGGAAATGTTCAAAAAGAATTACACGAAGGCTCACCTTTAGGTGATGATTCATATCTAGCAGCAATGACAAATGCACGTTTAATGATGACCAGACCTTTTCATGTGCGTTTAAGGTTACGAACCCATCATATGCAGCAAGATTCTAGTTTTGATAGTCTTTTAAGTGCCTATACGTTTATGACATCATGTCTTGATGAATTGTCAGACGATAATTTCGAAGCATTACGCTTACTTGGATACACATTTGCTCAGACTGCTAAAGATAACATAACGACTCTTCCTGCTCTTAAATCTTTTGAATCTCAATTAATTATGCTAAGAAAATTATGGGCTCATCCGAGGATGGTAGCCTTTGATTTTGAGGGAATTTTAGCAACGCTTGATTCTCGTTCGGATAAAAGAAATGAATCAAGATCAATGGCTATTCTGATGGTTAAATGTGGAGATACTTTGGAAAGTTCGATATAAATATCGGTTGAGAGACATAGTGGGAAAAGTATCAGGGCAACCTCATTAAAATTACAGTTGGATAAGGTGTGTTGAGCACTCATTATTCAACCACAAAGCGATCTCACTATAAAGTTTGACTAAAGTATTATAGAACAGGTATTAACTCTGAAACAGAAGCAATACCCAATACAAGAAGCCCACAAAGGATTTTTAGATTACTTTGAAGACCTTACAGACCTTACAGACCTTACAGACCTTACAGACCTTACAGACCTTACAGACCTTACAGACCTTACAGACCTTACAGACCTTACAGACCTTCCAGACCTTCCAGACCCAAGAATCAATAGGAAGAAGTTACATAGAGTAGATGAAATCATGTTATTAACATTGTAAACGTCTAAGCAACCGCATCTGTTAAAATTTTCATGACCTGTCAAAGTAAAAAGGCAATAATCAGACTTTGGTAATAATGTCATGAACCCACCAAGAAGACGAAAAGTTCTTACCACCCAAGAAAAGCAAAAATTACTGGATAATTTCACCATTAGCCCTCTTAGTTCGCAAAAGTTTGCGACCCAAAATGGAATTGGCCATAGCACCTTGATGCGTTGGCGGCGAGAATCAAGCGTTGATGCCAACTGCAACCCCACTAATCGGCCGTCAACACCTGATACGGAAAATTTGTTTTTTGAACTCACAGCTCCTCTTGAATACAAGCTACACACAGACATAGCCCATGATTTTGCCCAAAAATCATCGCCAACTAAAACCTGTGTTAACTGTGTAATTGCTATACCAAACGGCATTACTATTACAGTTGAATCAATCAAAACTGATCAATTAGCCCAGATAGTTCAAGGGTTGCTGCCATGATGTTTATGGCTGATTGCAAAGTCTTTTTGTGCACAGCACCCGTTGATATGCGCAAATCGTATGAAGGCCTAGGAGCTTTAACTCAAAGTGTGTTGCACGCTAACCCGTTGAGTGGTCATTTGTTTGTCTTTTTAAATTCCAAACGTAATCGCATTAAAATACTGTACTGGAATCTGAACGGTTTTTGTATCACCCAAAAACGTCTGGAGAAGGGCCAGTTTCACATTCCCAACGTGTCATGTGAAGCATCAATTGCTTTAACCATTTACCAGTTAAACGGCCTGTTTCAAGGCATTGAATGGGAAAAGATTCCTGCACCTAAGGAATTGTCCTATCAATATGTATGTCCGAGTTCAGATAGAAGTGAGCCCCTCACCGGCCTACTGTCCTGGCCTTAAATTGAATAACTAAACTTTTTTGTTTTTTTTTTATTCATATACAGCATTAAATTGTATTTGTGCAGCTGATGCCGTTTTTTTCACTGGTGTCTACTTTTTACCCGGATGTGAGCTTGGCACATGGATGTTGGCGATGCTTTCATTGGTGACGTAACCTTGGTATATCGAACCT
>CAMASM010000098.1 GCA_945860985.1 Candidatus Finniella inopinata | reverse complement strand
TATCACACGAAAGCCGCAGAATTGTTGGTGTTTTTGTAAATTAAAATATGCAACCAGTAGTTTGTCTATCCTTTTTTAACTAAATATAGATTTACCCCTACCAACAACAAGCCTTTTACTGCAATCACTAAATCAATACCTTTACCATCAGAAGTACTTACTGCTAATTCTGAAATTGAAAATTTAGGAGTTTGTTTTACTCCCAATCAACCCAACTCCCCACCCTGTCTTCCTCAAATTCTACGACATATTGATAAAGCACAATCAAGCATTTTACTTTTGGGCTATTCTTTTACCAGCAAACCTTTAACTGATGCTTTAATCAAAGCTAAGAACAGAGGGGTAAAGATTCGTATTGTTCTTGATCACAGTCAACAAACCCAAAAAGCATCCAAAGAACCTATAGAAGCACTGATCAAAAATCAAATTGAAATTCGTTTTGATCATTCTGTAAAAATTGCCCATAACAAGGTTATTATGATTGACGGTGTGCAAACCATTACGGGCTCATATAATTGGTCCAATGCCGCAGAATTTAAGAATGCTGAAAATCTAGTATTCATTGGATCCCAAGCCGTTACTAAAAAATATACAGATTATTTTGAAGAACGCTGGAAGTCATCCAAAACAAACAGTCATGTGCAGACCAGTTACCAAAAAACCATAGGTAAAAAAGAAAAACCCAAGCAAAACACTTTAATTGGATATCTTAAATCCCCATGATACTATCAAGCGTATTTAGCTTAGAAAACCTTTCAACACTCAAAAATAAGGAGCTACACCATGAACAAGCAAGACCTAATTGAATTTGTGACAACTAAAGCTGAATTAACTAAGAAAGACGCAACCCAAGTGATTGATGCTGTTTTTGATGGTATTATTGCTGGACTAAAAGAAGGCAAAGATGCCCGTTTTATTGGGTTTGGTAGTTTTGCTGTGCAAGTTAGTGCGGCACGTAAAGGTCGTAATCCTCGCACAGGCGTGGAAATTGAAATTCCTGCAAGTAAGCGTATAACCTTTAAGGCTGGTAAAGAATTTAAAGCAGTAGTCAATTCTTAATTCATATGAATCGCCCCACCCTATCTTTAAAAAAGTCGACGGCACCCACTGGCCAAGTTCAAAAAAACAACGCTGGGGCAAAACCTGCCGATAAACCTAAAGCTGCTGCAACCCCAAAACTACCACCCTTCCTTGAGGTGTTAGTCAAGCAATTCCCTTTGGCGTTTAACCTGAACGACAGGAAGCCCCTTAAAATCGGTATTGCTCAGGATATCACGGCAACCTTTGTCGGTGATTCGTCCTTTTCTAACAATGCATTAAAAAAAGCATTGCGTTATTATGTGAATGGAAAAGGTTACCTGCTGGCAATAGTCAATAGCACAAATCGAATTGATCTAGATGGCAATATGGCTGGAGAGATTAACCCTGAGGACAGACTGCACGCTGAGAATGTTTTAGCAGTTATTAAGTGTAGGGGTAGCACTCCAGCCATAGAGCCGTGGGTATAGTAAGAGATAAAAAAACCGTCTACTTACCTTCCATATTTTTAAATTAACCTAAAATGATTAACAAAAGGAAAACACCATGTCGATTACTTCATCTGTCAGCTCCGCGGAATTGCGTCAGTTTATTGAAAAAGTTGAACGCCTCGAGGACGAAAAAAAAGAGTTACAAAATCAAATTAAAGAAGTAATGGATGAAGCCAAAGCCCAAGGCTTTGACGCTAAAATTATGCGCATTATCATCCGTATGCGCAAAATGAAAAAAGAAGACCTACTTGAAGAACAAGAAATCTTAGACGTTTATACTAATGCTTTGGGAATGCAAATTGCTAGCTAGTAAAAGTTTAAACCAAGCCAATGACTCTGGTAAATGCTTAGCAAAATATCAAAATTGGAGTTTGTTGTAATGAGTATCTCAATACTACCGTCAGGTCATTTGTTTGCAAATCACTCTGGAATGAATGGTCTGCCTGAAGAAGTCGTGGAATGGTTTTTGCAAAGTGTCGAAATTGCGATTTTGAGACTTGCAGCCGCCAAGCTTGAGGTTAAAAATTATTCACCAGTATTTTCGTATTGGCAGAATTTTGCTCGAATGTTTATCGAAAGATCTCGGCACGCATCCCATGCCGATGCTTATAGCTTAACGGTTAGCGATCATGAAGAATTGTCTGATTTTTTAGAACAAGCACCACCTATGCTTGGAGGGGAATATTTGAGTATATCTGTACTTGAAGGATTGTGGTCAAAACTATCCGAAGTACTTGTAATCGAACTTAAGCCATTTAATAATAATCTTTTTGCATATTTGGCTTCTTATAATGTGGATTGGCAAAAAATTGGCAGTGTCTGCTTTCATTTGGCGGAAAATAAGAGTAATAAAATACTTCCGTTTGCTTTTTTAGCAACATACACAAAAAACCACTCATCTAAAAATGCTCAACATGTTCCGCTTGGACAGGCCTTAAAAGAATACGCATGTGAAAACGATAAGGAACAACTAATACACCTACTATCACCTGTACAAAGGGCGGCTCAAGCAATACCTTTTGTCAAAGAACTCATAGATACAGCCAAAATATTTCACCCACAAGCATGGTCCGTTAATGATGCATATAAATTTTTAAAAGCCACTCAAAAAATGGAAGAGGCTGGAGTCAAAGTAAAGGTTCCAAATTGGTGGAATGTAAAGCGCCCTCCCCGTCCACAACTCAGCATTGCAATTGGCAACAAAGCAACCAATCAAATGGGGCTAACTGCACTTTTGGATTTTAATGTACAATATACACTAGCCAATGGTGAATCTATTTCTCGATCAGAAATAGATTCCTTAATACAATCTCAGGAAAATTTAATTCATGTTAAGGGACAGTGGGTTGAAATTGATTCACAAAAAATTGCCGCAGTTTTATCTCACTGGGATAAGGTCAAAGAAAATGTGCAAGAAAATGGTTTAACCTTTGCTGAAAGCTTAAGACTGATTGCAGGCGGCTCACCAAACTCTGAGCTCATAGCATTTCCAGAAGATATAAATCAATGGTCTAAGGTTATTGAAGGAGAATGGCTAAGGGAGACTCTCAATAAGTTGCGTCACCCAGATCAGATAGCTGATAATTTACTAGAGGATGTTTTACAAGCAAATTTAAATGCTACCCTTAGGCCTTACCAATTAAGTGGGGTACAATGGTTGTGGTTTCTGTATCAATTAGGTTTTGGTGGCTGTCTGGCTGATGACATGGGGCTTGGTAAAACGATTCAAGTTTTGTCGTTATTATTAATGATTAAACATTCAAATAATCCTAAGCAGGTATCGCTTTTGGTTGTGCCAGCATCTCTTTTAGGCAACTGGCAAAGAGAAATTCAAAAATTTGCTCCAGGGTTAGATGTATTTATTGCGCATAGCACTGCTTTTGATAAAGAAACTCTGAAACAGGAAGCAATAACTGCGTGGTCTAAAAAAGATCTTGTAATAACAACCTATGGAAACGTATATCGTTTACCATGGATGAGCAACTACCAATGGCAAACCATTATTCTTGATGAAGCGCAAAATATTAAAAATCCATCGACCAAACAAACCTCATCTATCAAAGCCTTAAAAGGTAAGGTGAGATTTTTGCTTACCGGGACTCCCGTTGAAAATAAACTGTTAGACCTATGGTCACTATTTGATTTTTGTTCACCAGGGTTACTTGGCAGCAGAAAAGAATTTTCAAATTATGGTAAAGCAAGCACCGATGAACATGGCGAAGAAAGTCGTTTTTATGGAGTGGTGCGCAAACTTGTTAGTCCGTATATTTTAAGGCGTCTTAAGACAGATAAGACAATTATTGCTGATTTACCTGATAAAACTGAATTTAATATTGATTGTTTTTTAAGCAAACAGCAGATTTTACTTTATCAAAAGGCAGTTTCTGAATTGGAGGAAAGATTAAATCAAGGGAACTTAGATGGTATTGAACGCAAAGGAGTCGTTCTTTCATACTTAACTAGACTTAAGCAAATTTGCAATCATCCTAGCCAGTGGTTAGGTCATGGCGAATATGATGAACAAGGAAGCGGTAAATTTATGCAGCTAAGAAACATATGTGAAACGATTGCCGCAAAACAAGAAAAAGTTCTGATTTTCACTCAGTACAAGGAAATTATTCCGCATCTGCATGATTTTGTCGCACAAATTTTCGGTGTGAATGGACTGATGCTGCATGGTCAGACTCCCATTAAGGAACGTCAAAAGCTGGTAGAAAACTTCCAAAATGAAGCAGGACCACCATTTTTTGTTTTATCAATAAAGGCTGGAGGCACAGGTTTGACTTTAACAAAAGCTTCACATGTTATTCATTTTGATCGCTGGTGGAATCCGGCTGTTGAAAATCAAGCAACAGATCGTGCATATAGGATTGGACAAAAGAAAAATGTTTTGGTACACAAGTTTATCTGTCAAGGTACGCTGGAAGAAAAGATTAACAATATGATTGCAAAAAAGAAAGCTTTAACATCTGATATTCTTGAGAGCGATGGCGGTAATTTTTTAACTGAATTAGACAGCAACGAGGTTCTAAAAATAATTTCTCTGGATATCCACAAGATGTTTGACGATAAATAATGGGAAAAGTATGAATTCTTATGGTTTCCCGGAGTA
>CAMASM010000097.1 GCA_945860985.1 Candidatus Finniella inopinata | reverse complement strand
CTCAATCAGCTTAGTTAAAGAGTAATAGTTGTGAGAATGAATATCGATTTTTGCGTCGGCTAAATCGATGATTTTTTTAAATTCATCAAAATGTTGCTTGGCAATACCAAAAACTACACATAACTCTGCTCGGGAATAGAGATGCTCTCGGCTTATCTCACGATGAACATCCAAAATCCCGCTGTTTCTGGAAAGAAAATCACAAATGAAATCATTACAATTGATTTGTTTTTCACAACTATTCATCGAATACCTCTTTCATCGCAATAGTATGTCAAACTAGCTAGACCGTTTATGGTTGGAAGGTATTCAAGTAGTTTTGGAAGAGAATAATAAATATTTAAATTAATTCTTTTACCATCCATACTAATATCAAGTAAATGTTGGAATTGTTCCTTTTTATCTCTACGTATTTTAAATATAGCTTCTAATTCAGTAGCTGAATAAAGATGCTCGTTATTAATCGCTGAACATCTAGGAGATAAATCTAGACTATCAAGAATATTGAGAATCATTTTGCCATAATCTATTTGTTTTTTAGCTTCAGCTTCTACTTCTGCAATTTGCCTTTCTAAATAGCTCATTGGTTATCTCCGTTATCTGAGGTGCTAATACGCTTATGAGATTCTAAAAACACAAGTACGTCTTTCCAGTCATAGAGAACTGGTGCTCTACGGCCTTTAGATAATTTAAAGTACCTGGGGCCACCGCCTTGCACTCTCATGGTCTGTAATTTTTTTTCGGAGAGCTTTATTTTTTGAGCAAGCTCTTCAGCGGTGAATAGCTGCGTATCTTTTGGATCACAATTGTAATTGTTCTCTTGATGTTGTTTTAACTTCGGCATAATTAACTCGAGCAATTCGTTTCTCTGAGCACGAGTTAAGACGGAAAAGAAACAAATGTTAATATCCTAATAATTATCAGAACACTTTGGCTTAACTCCGTTGATAATTATTAGGGTATTTACATTATTTAGATTTAAGTATATATTTAATTCCAAAAAATTTTACTATAAAAGTAAAAGTGTCTGTCACAGCGGTTTTTGTGGCAATCACATAAAAAGTATCTCTATAAATAATCTCTATAACGGCAAGTTATTTAATTTTTTTTTGCGATATTTATTTTTAGATAATTAGATATGTACTGCCTAAACGTAATTTAATTATTCGCTTAATGTTTTTTTAGCTACAAAAAAGAAATTAGTGTTAATGCTCAATAATTGTCAGAGATTATCCGCTTAATTTCGCTGATAATTATTAGGGTATTTACATTTCACAGATTATAGTGTCTAATTAATCCCAAAAATTTTACTAAAGCACAGCGATGCTAACTGTTGCAGAGAGTTTTGTGGCAACAGTATGAACCACTGCCAGCTTAAACTGCTGGGTTGTTATCTAAATCGTAAGTCGCTGACTACTCTAAAGAGATATTCGAAACGTTAGCTGATTGATTCTCTTCTGAGGGTTGATGATCCTAATCTGTGCCATAAATCACCCGCTAAAACTCTTTTACGAGAGGAATCTCTATGGCTGACAAGTTATTTATTTTTGAAATAGCACCCCTTAAATAGCTCCCAAATAGTCCTTAATTGGTGAGAAGATAGTCTACAAGTTTTTTTTACGATGTGTTCTTCAAAATCTGAAAGATTCGTAATCACGTAATTTTCTGAATGAATTTTTCTTGCTATGTACTCTATATTTAATCCTAGATCGCTCTTGAAAAAGTTAAGGTCGATACTGTTGCCTGGGTTATCACGACAAATGTGAGTAAGAATCGATTTGCTAAAATAAATTTGACCGCTAGCCTTTTTGTATCCATTTTTTATTTCTCCGTTGTTGGCAAAATAGGAATCACTATTGTATAGGTACTCACCGTAAGTTATCTCTTTGGCCAAGATAACTGGATGAAATTTAACTGATTCGTAAAAATGAATATCCTTGCCTTGATCCTGGCAAATGATTGCATCCAAGAAGCTTCTTGCAGCTCTGCTCTCAGAGTAATAATTAATCCCATTTATCACTATATCGCTATTTGTAGAGGAGTTAGACTTTCGCTGCACAAACCAATATACTTCTTCAGCAATGGTTTCAGCGTGGTGTTCATGTAAAATGGCATTAATAGCCCCCAACAAAATAACTTCATCTGTTATGACGTGTAATTCAGCAATCTCATCAATCTGCATATTTGTAGGCCTCTCTAAAATGAATAGCAACAACCTACAATGTTTGTCGACAGACAGAACGCTTAAAGAGCTGCAAATTAAAAATTACCGCCAGATTTGAGGTGTTTATCCTGCCATCTTGAGTTCGTCTAGTTTGATGGATAATGGGTGTGGAGTATGAACTTGATACTGGTCACAAATTTTCACTGCTCGATCAGCTAGCACTTTTATTTTTTCTTCGAATTCTGACTTACTTGCATATATGCTTGAAAGCAACTGCATTCCATCGTACTGAATTCCAATAAATTTAACATCAGGATATCTGAATTTAATTTCATTCATAAAAGACTCTATGTTCTCCATTTTATCATCAATAACAATAACCTTATTTGGTGTAAAGTTAACATGCGCAACGATTTTATCGAATAGCATACCTTTTTTTACTTTGTGACCGCAGCCAACTATTCCCCTTTCAATTCCTGGCATGTCATCATCACATCCCTCATAAGGAAACAGAGAACGCCCTGGAAAGATCGAAGAAAAATCTATGCCAAGCTTTTTTAATTCATGAAATCTCCATAGGGAAAAATTTTTAACGATATTACCGATATTTCCTGTTGTTGAAGCAGTGCATGCTATAGTTTTTACGCCACGTTTTTGCAGACGAATAATCACTTTAGGAAATTCTTTTTCAACTAATTGAGAAGGGCTTTGTAAAATTAAAAGGTGGGTAAAAATATATAATTGCTTTTTAGTTAATTGACCAACATAGCGATCAAAAATATCTTTATGTTTTTTTATAGAAAAACGCCTTAAACAAGGGTCTGATGGAGTTGTAAGGGTCGAATCTATATCAAAAATAACTAATGTATTTTGGTTGGCCTCATCAAAATAGGGTAAGGCCTCTTTAATTTTTTTGACTTTAACAATAATTGGTTCAGAATATTGTGACATGCCTTGGGGCAATAAAGTGAATATAATGCAAAATTTATAAAATATATTAGCTATCAAGAAACACGATTTTAACACTAGGCTGCCCTTTTTAAAGTAAAATTTTTCCATCCAATTGAGCGATCAGGCATTTTGTCATTAATTTTTTCAAGCTTTGCGAAGTAATTCACCCCCCACAAAAAACCACAAAGAATAGGAAGTTTAACAGCCAAGATACCATAATATCCAAACAATTCTGTTATATATATGAGGCTAAACGACGTAATAACGTACACTACAGCTCTTGAAAAGGCATAAACAAAACTAGCTGTAGTGAGCCGTCTTAAAATAGGAAAATGCCTGATGAAGATAGATGGAGCAGGTTCGGCTACCATTGAAAAAATTAAAAGGCTTGCTTGAATCAAAAAAATATGAAAATTGCTATTTGCTGAATCAATAGAAAATGGTAACAGAATAGTTAATATTAACAATACCTTTCCTCTCTCTTTTAATATAATCAACGGATGAAACTTGCGACTTAAAATTACCCAGAAAACAACAGAAATTACCATCACAATAGACAAATAAAAATTATGCAAAATAATATCTTCTCCTGAATAACCAAATTTGTTTTTTAAGAGGGGGTTAAAGTACATGTAGCTTAAATAAAAAGACATAGGCCATCCACAATAAACTAAAAAATATGCAAACAATGTCTTTTTTTCTGATGACATTTGATTTAAACTTTTTCTAATTTTTCGTTTTTCTAAACTAGATACTGAAGCATCTCCGTAGATCTCAATTGCCCTATTTTCTAATTTTTTTTTCGTATCTAAAAAATCAGGAGTTTCTCGTAAACGTGTACGCGCTACTGAACCAATAACAGCAACTGTTGCCCCTACCCAAAAAGCTATTCGCCAATTAAGTCCAAATTTAGTAACTAATGCAGCAACACCTAATGCGACCATTCCTCCAACTATTGCTGATATACCAATGGAAGAAACAACAACATATTGGGTGGAAGACTTTTTCACTAATTCAGTTAAGTAAACCTCAGCACCCATCATTTCTCCCATTGACGACAGACCTTGCATAGCACGACAAATAGTTACCCCCCAAGCAGCTGATATACCAATTTGAGCATAAGTTGGTAAGTTTGCCATTATTACGCAGGATATAGACATCAATATTGTTGTAATTACGACAGTGTGTTTACGTCCAAGATTATCGCCAATCCAGCCAAATACCAAGGCACCAAACGGACGTAAGAAATAGCTTGAGCAAAAAGCAAAAGCAGATAGAAGGGCAGCTGTGTGTGGATCGGTCTTAGGGAAAAACAATTCGTTGAGCAGAACTGCCATATGAACGTAGAGCATGAAATCAAAATATTCAAGGAAGGTGCCAATTTGCAGCAGCCCAACTGCTTCTTTTTGTTGGCGACTTAAAGAAGAAAAAATGGACATGGTTAATCAATCTTAATCTCAATGGCTTATTATTTAGGCTCATTAGAAAAAATAAACAAGTCAGAAAAGACAAACTTGTTCAGTTAATATTTTCCAGATTTCCATGAT
>CAMASM010000096.1 GCA_945860985.1 Candidatus Finniella inopinata | reverse complement strand
AACAGATGTGAAAAATATGAAACAAGAGGAATTTGATGAAGTCATGGAAAATTACAACACAACACCCAGAAAATCTTTGGGATGGTTAACTCCTCTTGAGGCCTTTAATGAAAATTTACACCGTGTTGCACTTCGAACTTGAATGTGGCCTGCTTATGTACGTTTATTTATTCGTTTAATTTTGGAAAAAGTGAAACCTGCGGTTGTGATTATGTCGCAGAATGAAGTGCATCCCAAGGTTAAAATAAGATCATTAGGCTGCGTAGGATAATTAAATTGCAATTATAAATTTTTCTCTAAATAAAAATTGACGCATATAAGTCTTCCTCTGGATGGATCGTTATACTTTCAATTTCTTCTGTGGTTGGTGGGAAATCTACAAATTCAATTTTTGGTGCATTGATAATTTTAGCAATTGGAGTTCGCTCAGAGCCTTCTCCCATTAAAAAAACTGCTGAGGTTGCCAAGCTATCAAGAATATTAATTTGGGTTACACGCAGAGGATGTCCGTACAAATCTGGCTTGCCAATGTATGAATGTAGTGGTGCAAAACCGCACCACCCAAGAGCTATCCCGGTTACGCCTCTGCGCATAGGGGTGGTATGGCTGTCGGTAATTAAAATCCCCAGATTTTTTAATTGATGCTTCTTTCGTAAATAATTCCAAATAGATTCGGCCACTGCTTGAACATTTTCAGGGTATAAAATGTAGACATTATCTCCATTTGATTCATCAATTCCTGCTGATGGAATTAAGATATTATTTTTAATTGTAAGGTGAATTCCATAAATGTTATTAGACTTAATTACTAAATCAGCTTCTTGTTGAATTAGTTCTTCTTTGGTAATTGAACCTTTTGCAACGGTTCTGCCTTGGCAAATTGAAATTATTTTAGAAGTGATTACTAAAATGGCTCGTTCATTAATATTAGTTACGTATTTATCAATAATTTGTTCTAAATTTTCACCGCATTCAATGCGGTGAGTTTTAATTGCCTCAACAAGCATGAGCCTCCATTCCACTTAAGAAATTCCACAAAAATTTTGCTCCGGCTAACGCTCCTGTAGTAGCTTTTTGTTTAGAACTTTCATCTAATTTTTCAATTAAATTAGCGCATTCTTCTGAGTGCCACTGGTCAGCTTCCATGTGTACCATGAAAAATTGCAATGAGATAGCGTCAGTTACACCATAGTGGGCTTTTAAACCATCTATTTTTGATTTTGAAACTTCAGGGGTTTGTCGTTCATATGCATAAAGTGCGCCTAAACCAGTCGAAAAATCTGATTTTACTAAATCATAATAGCCATCTACTAATGCTTTAGTTTCTAAAAGTTTTGGCTGTTCTTCAAGTTCTGACGCTTTAACTCCAAGGCCTTTGGCAAATTGTTTCCATAGTTCAGGATGATTTTCTTGCCCTTGTTCTTCCTCAATTAAATTTCCAAGAAGGACTTGTCTGGTTTGAAGATTATCGCATTGAAAGTGAATGCCACTTAAATACCTTGGGAATGCAGCTACGTGATGGTAATATTCTTTAGCGTAAGTTTGTAAAGTTTCATGACTTAAATCTCCGCTATTCCAAGATTTGTAAAATGGGTGATTTAGTAAGTTCCATCTATCTAATTCTGTGTTAAGTATTTTTATAAATGTCATTTTCCGATCTCCTACGGGTTGGTTAATTTATAAATCGTATAGTTCTTTGTTTGGGTAAGCAATATTTGTTGCCACTTATTAAAAATACTAAGGTCCATGCTTGCGTCGCCTTCGTAATTTTTGTGGATCTTAGTTAGAATAAATTCCGAAATTAAATTATTTTTCAAAAAAAGTTCTGCGATTTCTGAACCACCAATCATGAAAACTTTGTGGCATTGAATATTGCGTATATGTTCTAAAAATTGATCAATAGATTCTACTAGAATACATGGTTTCGTACTACATATAGCTTTGTTTTTAGAAAAAACAATTGGCGTTTGCTTAAACAAATTACTTGGTGCTGATTCAAAAGTTTTTCGCCCCATCACCATAACTTGGCTATCTGTGATTTTGCGAAAATGTTCTAGCTCTTCTTTGTAATCCCATGGTAAAACGTTACCTTTGCCAATAATTCCGCTGTTGGTAGATGCCATAATCCCAATAATTTTAGTCATGCGATGCTACCGTTTACACAATGTTGTACTACTAGAAATCGCATATGGTCTTTTACATTATGTACGCGTAAATAATCGATTTTATTTTGCAAGAAAGCTGATGTGGCAATTGTTTCTAAATCACGATTTTGTGCACTTTGATTTGTAAAGGCAGTTAGGAATGACTTTCTAGAATGCCCTACCATGATTTTACAGCCTAAATTTTTAAATTCTTCTACATGGTTTATTAGATAAATATTTTGATAAATGGATTTACCAAACCCAATGCCTGGATCGATAATAATTTTATCTTCACGAAATCCCAGCGACTTTAATTTAGAAATATTTTTTGTTGCCCATTTTGAAATAACCTCAACTGGGTTAAGCCTATGATCAATAACTAAATCTTTTGTGGGGGGAATTGAAAGGGAATGCATCAAAGCAATACCACAATTGCTATTTGCAATTAAGCGTAAGGTGGAATCGCTCAAATCTCCCTTTACATCGTTGATCCAGGAAACTGAATATTTTTGCAAAATTTTTTCAATTACAAGCGGAGAAAAACTATCAATACTTATGCGAATTTCACCTTGCCTCATATTGTGGTGTAACCCTTCTAATACTGGTTTTAGACGATCATATTCTTTTTCTGGTGTAAGTATTTCGGCACCGGGACGAGTTGATTGTGCTCCAAGCTCAACAATTTCTGCTCCATCATTTGCAAGTTCAAACGCTTTGGTAATGGCAAGTTCAGGGGTAAGATATTTGCCGCCATCTGAAAAAGAATCTGGTGTTACATTAACGATTCCTACCAATTTTGGGGCAATCACAAAATTTCTTAAAAAGCTATTTTCTATATTAGAATATTGAAATTTCAAAGGATCAATTAAAGATAATAGGTGCTGTAAAAAAGGTCGGTTTACAATTTCAGGATGCGGTATCTGAAGATTTGGTGTGTTTAGCGTTACACCATCAATAACCAAAATATCTAAATCAATAATCCTAGGAGCCCATTTTTCATAAACCTTAGGCCTTCCTACTTCATGCTCAATTTCTTTTAAAGCAGCTAACAAAAGTTCCGGAGAAAGAGAGCATTCACCCCAAGCTAGCATATTTAAAAATGGCAAGTCCCAATCTTTTGGGGCTCCAGGAAGCAGGATGCTGGCTGTTTCAAGTACAATGGAACATTCCAAATTTTTAAAAAGCCTACCCCTTAGTAAATCTACTGCTTTGGTTAAATTTTCCAAGCGATTACCGAGGTTAGAGCCAATTGATAAATAAATCATGCAATTTCACCTGCATAAGTAAACATTACTCCGCCATGCACTCCTGGTACCGGTGGTGCTAATTTGTGCACAGTTATCTTTGTCTCAGCAATATTTTGCCCAGTTAGTAAGGTCACCACTGCTTGACGCACCTCATAAGACAAATGTTCAATTAAATTGAAACGCTTGCTTTGGCATAAATTTTGAATTGCTTGTGTAAGTTTTAAATAACAGACCGTATCGTCAAGATCATCGGTCACTAAACCATCTGGTGGTATCTTAAAAATAAGCTCAATATTGAAGCTAACTAATTGCGCATTTTGCTTTTCTGCCTCACCACAACCTAGGTGAATCCAGATTCTCAAATCATTGATCGAGAGTGTACATTGTGAGTTCAAAGTGAAGTTAAACTCTACATTTTATCGGTTGAATTGATGGTATGATAGCCAGATTGATTGGTTTGTCAATCACCTGAAATTGATATTGATGTCTGTTAAGACTTGGATTTTAATTTTAGTAAAAGTTCAGAGCGTTCTATCGGTAATGGGCGATTATGGGAAACGTGGCGCAGTAAGAAATGGCCAGTTAGTTGTAATGCTTGTACATAGTCAGTTGCTGTAATTGGGTTACTACTCGGGTCTAATAAAAATTGGGGTAATGCCAACAGTTTAGTAATGTATGGTTTGGCCGCTTCGTAACAAACAGCCCTGCCAGTTTTCGGGGAAACATGGGAAAGGTTGTGGGTGCTGCCGGTTACAGCGCATTCATTTAAACTTAACCCGAATCCTAATTCTTCAACTAATACTATTTCAAAAAGACAGTAAGCTTTTAAGGCTTCATTAAAATTATAAAATGATATAATAGTTTCGTTGGTATGTTGCCATAGTTTTTCATATGGATGGTTTTCTGGTAATAATGTACTCAACATTTCAAACATAGATTTTAGGGCATACACTCTTGTTGATTCGCAAAATTGTAGGCTTGAGTGGCTCTGCTTTGTTTCTAGTTTTAGAGTTCCCATGTGCTGTTCTAGCCTTGCTTTGCGCTGCAATTTAACAAAATCTCCTGGCTGTGGTAGCGACGACTTAGTGCGCATTACCATGCCATCAACTCTACCATGGTGCTGTGTAAAGATGCTGGAGATTAATTGTTTTTCAGAATAACTGCGGTACTTTAAAACTATAGTTAACATATAATAATTTGACTATAAAATATGCCGCTTAAACAAATCATCTATAGTACCACCCACACTTCGTCTAATGGCCTTTGCCTGAGCCCACTTTTTCTCGATAGGATTAAAATCTGGTGAATACGGGGGTAGATAAAGTAAAGTAT
>CAMASM010000095.1 GCA_945860985.1 Candidatus Finniella inopinata | reverse complement strand
AGTATGCAACTAGGTTTAACATTGAGCATTTCTTCGGAAAAGTTAAGGAAAATAAGAGGCTGGCGTTACGTTTTGATAAACTTGATGTAACCTTCTTCTCTTTCTTTGCTCTAGCATCCCTTAAGGTGCTAAAGTTACTTTGTTAACAGTGCCATATTAAGTGTTGATTGGCCTGTGTCATTATCGA
This sequence comes from Candidatus Finniella inopinata, assembly GCA_945860985.1. Taxonomy (GTDB): domain Bacteria; phylum Pseudomonadota; class Alphaproteobacteria; order Paracaedibacterales; family CAITNM01; genus CAITNM01. Next base: position 4,564 of record CAMASM010000095.1, on the reverse strand, counting down.
AAAAGCGATAAGCTGCCTTTGTTTCTGCCCAACCTTGGCAAGCCACTGGAATTGTTTCAAGAGGCTTACTTCCTAAAGCATTTAAAAGGCTGATGATTCTTGTTTCTAAGCGTTTATCTCCTAAATCAACTTGTTCCATTTCTTCTAAAGCCCAGCTCATAAGATTTATTTTTCACTAGAGTATATTAAAAACTTTTACATTATACTCTTCTTAGTACTTATGGGTAAGGATGAGCTAAACTATAGCAAGATCAGTGATAGCTTTCGGCGTGCCAAGCTTATTTTTCATCCTTCTGTAATATCCGGATAGGGCGGTCTTACCTTTGCCTAAGTTCAAGGCGGCCATTCTGAGCCCTATGCTTGTCTTATTCACTATCTTTTTAGTTCTTGTCCTAAAAACTTTGCCGCCCGTAATTTGATTGTTCGGACTAAGACCAAGCCATGAGGTAAAATGCTTTTCTATAGGCCGTTTGCTCATATCTAATCCTACCTCTGCTACCATCGTTTGAGCCGTTAAAACATCAAATCCCGGTATTGCGCTAAAATCTGTTCCTGTCACTTGATATAAAGATTGCCTTAAATCAAATGTCCTTGGAGCATTTTTACTAAGTTGGCGCTTGATGCTGTTTGTCGGTAAAGTAGCCCTGACGTCGCACCTATCAAGCGCTTTGTAGCATTCTTCAATTGAGGTATCGCATTCTACTATTTTGGTAAGGTAGAACTCATATAGCTCTAACTCTTGTTTTAGGATATCAAGATGCTCCTTTCTATAATCTCCTTCCAATGCCTTCGCGATTGTTAAACTATCGCTTTTGATGTGCCCGTCTCTTAATTGTGCTAATTTTCCAGGATCTTTTTCTCCAGCTATAATGGTCTTGATGATATTCGTCCCGGTAAGACCAGTTATATCGCTAATGACATGATGCAGCTGGATATTCATTTCGCTTAAAGCTTTTTGCATGCGATTTACATGTGTTTTGCTACTTTTGATGAGCCTATCTCTTTGTCTTGTATAACTACGTAATACACATATTTGGTCTTCCGGGCGGAATGAGCCGTTGAGCAAGCATAGCTATGCAGTCGTTGCAACCACTGGCAATCTTCAACATCTGTTTTACGGCCTGGCACATTTTTGACATGCCTTGCATTAACTAATTTAACCTCGAAGCCGCTTGTCTCCAAAATTTGGAATAGAGGAATCCAGTAAACACCAGTTGATTCCATGGCTATTGTCTTAATACTGCATTGTTTGAGCCATGCAACCATTTCTTTTAAATCTTGTGTGAAAGCTCCAAATGTCCTGATGTTCTTTGAATCCCTATCTGTTGGTACACACACATAATGCTCTCTGGAACCAATGTCTATGCCTGCTGCATCCGTATTAATGACCCCAAATTTCTGTTCATTATCCTTTCTCTTTACCATTGTAATCTCCTTTTTTAGAATAGATGGGCCAAGCTAATTAGGTTGGAGCGGTTTAAAATTAGTCTCCTAAACGAGGTCTTTCTACAACACTGTACTAAGCAATGTAGAGGCCATCAATGATGTTACCAAAACTCCAAAACCATGCTTCAGGACGGGCTGTGATGCACCAGTGCGAAGGTCGGTCATGCTTTCAAAATTAGCTTGGTTAACTTCGTTTTACAGAAGAGCGGCAAATAAGTACATGTACTAGCCTTTGCTTTTCACATTACAAAGGCTATTGCTCTCACTCAAAATGAAATAGGCATGAGGAGAGGCAAGTTTCTTACACCCTGTTACATAGTGCGCAGCATTATGTTCGATGCTTTAGGCGAACACTTTAGTATTATACTTTCATGGAATACCGTCGCGGCTCACATAGTCTGTTTGACCTAAAATATCATGTGGTATTTTGTACAAAGTATCGTTTTAGGTTGCTGACAGGACAAGTTTCAACGAGGGCTCGAGAGCTCATTCGAGAGGTATGTGCTGCGAACTACATTGACATAGTGAGTGGGAGCATGAGTCCTGACCATGTTCACCTACTGATTTCAGTTCCTCCCAGCATATCGCTTTCAAAAGCGATTCAATATATCAAGGGAAAGAGTAGTAGAAAATTACTTCAAGAATTTGAAGTGCTGCAGAAAAAATATTGAGGTCAACATCTATGGGCCAGAGGATATTTTGCGGTAACAGTGGGAAACGTGAATACAGAAGATGTTCAGCGTTACATAGAACAACAAGAAGAACATCACAAAAAGGACGATTTTCGCATTTCGGAATTCTAGCGTTTACGCATTTAGTCTGCTTTGCAAGCGTTAAAGCAAACTACCGGCTTTAGACGGTTGTCATTGATACATGGGATGTCAGTGGAAAATGCTGCCAATTAAAATGAGCGAAACCGGACGACCAGAAATCCATTACAGTCAAGTATTCCGGGTTTTTAAGGCTTGGCTGAAGAGCGATACATTTTTGAAAATATTTGAAGGTTCTGTTTTGAGATTGGACAGAGAAAACCTTTTGGACACTTCGGTTACTCACGGTGATGGGACAACAACAATGGCTAAGAAAGGTGGAGATTGCTTAGGCTTCAGTGGCCATAAACACATGTTGTCAGAGAAAGTTGTGGCTTTTGTGGATCGTAATTGTAACGTGCTATCCCCAATGGTTGTTGCCCCGGCAATCGTCATGAAGGACCGTTGTTTGACAAAGCATTTGGTTTCTTAAAAAACATTTTTAAACGTATGGGAAAATCGCTCCGTAACAGTACAGTCAGCCTTGATTATGCCTATGATAGCAAGGTAAATAGGAAAATGATTTTCAATGCTGGGATGACCCCTAACATCAAGGAGAATCCACGCAATAGGCAGAAAACCAAGCGTGGACGAAAACGGATGTATGATGAGGTAATTTTAGATGAGCGCTTCCGTACAGTTGAGCGTGTATTTGCCTGGGAGGACAAGTTCAAAAGGCTGCTATTAAGATTTGAACGGATTAGCTTCCATCATTTTGGCTTTAAGTTATTAGCATACACGATGATCAATCTCCGCCATTTCTGCGGCTGAAAGAGGATAAAGCAATCGACATGATCTAGTGTGCTAATGCATTCGCACATCCAAAGTTCGAAAATTTCAAGAAAAATACAAGCTTTTGGAGAAACTAGAGCATCAAAAATCAAAAAGTGACGAGATTTTCAAAAATCCTTAAAATCTGCGCTGCAAATCTTTCAAAAATATGCAACAGGTTCCTAATTAAATCATCAATATACTGCATGATATCTGATGGTTTTAATATTCCTTGTCCTGGAAAGAGGTAGTAGATCGTGTGATTTAAATGGTGACTCATTTGACTAAGAAGCTTCAAGCAATGATTTGCAAATGTTCTGGTTTATATATTTTTGAAACTCCTCACCCAAAGGAAACAATGGAGGAAATTCTCCCAGATTATATGCTTTCTCCATTGAACGTTTAACATGATCAGGATCTTCCAAAATACGGTATAACTGTTTGAAATTATCGATTATAAAGTATATACCTTGTACGATGTCAGCGCGGTACGGAGTTCTAAACACATCTAGAATATTGAACTCTTTCCGTGGAACTGTATTACTTTCAACGGCGTAACGAGACTCTTCTATTGATGACATTAGGCTTCCTCCATAAATTTTTAAGTCATCCTTTTCTTGAATAAGGCCTGTTTCATATGAAAACCAAAAAAGTCTTTGAAGAAATTTCTGTTGTAGTTCATCTAGTTGGATCCCTAACTTTCCAAATTTTTGAAACAGTTTAGCATTATTCTTGTCGAGTAAAATTGGGCAATGGCCAAAAAGCTCATGAAAAATGTCTGGATCTCTCGATAGAACAAGCTCAGAACTAGTACGAATATAGACAGTTGAAGGAAAAATTCTATCGGAAAGGAGACCAAAGAATTCAGTAGCATTAATTAAGTCTTCAACCCTTAAAATTTGCCAACCTGATTTATTGTATAATGTCTTTGAAACGTCGTGAAGTTGAGGAATTTCATTCTTAGGAAAGTTGAGCTCATCGATATAGGAAAGTAATTTTGAATGGGCTATATCTGTCAAATTCTGTCTTTGAGTTTGATATAAATACTCCCAAGTTTCGTTTTCATGCTTTTTATATTTAATTAGTTCGAATTTAATGCGATTTTTGGAAGCTTTAAGCTCTGAACTTTGTAGCATATGCGACATAGCGAAAGCCTCTTGTAAATTATCAATTCTCCTAGATTTTAGTATCTTATTCCTAATATTTCAATGGGGGGTATAGATTTATGTCAGGGCCACCTCATGAACTGTTAAAGCAGCTATAGCATTTTGCAACCGAAGATTATCTGCAACACCTTGTAAAATATGAAAAAACTGTCCTTAAGGCTGTTTAAGACCAAGTGAGTAGACGTACCGGTCACCCGATACGCCCCTCGTTAGAACCCGCCGCGCCCTATTAAGGCAACGGGCTCAAGATAAAACCCTTGGGTTGGCCTGGTTAAAATAAGGAGTGATATACTTTTATCTTCGGTAACGGGTTTGCCTTCATAAACCGCTTGAATTTCTCCCAGTTAAACGATTTTCGCTGACTGCGATTGT
>CAMASM010000094.1 GCA_945860985.1 Candidatus Finniella inopinata | reverse complement strand
AGATGTGAAAAATATGAAACAAGAGGAATTTGATGAAGTCATGGAAAATTACAATACAACACCCAGAAAATCTTTGGGATGGTTAACTCCTCTTGAGGCCTTTAATGAAAATTTACACCGTGTTGCACTTCGAACTTGAATGTGGCTCTTTCATAAAATTTGATAGATTTATTTTTAATTCAAAATAATCTTTAGTAAACTGTCTTAATTTATCTTGTAACTCTATTTGTTTAATTTCTTTTTTCTCTTTATCATTGTACTCTGATTGCCGTACTACGTTTAATACGTTGTGACCCTTTGAAAAAGATGGTGTAGCTAAACAATATCCTCGAGATCTTAGGATACTTACAAAATGTACACAACTTCTTCCAGGACAGATGATTAAATCTTCCTTACTAAACAATGCCATACATTGCTGGGCCATCCCAGCAATGTACTTTAATTGTTCATCATCATAAAAATTACTTTTTTCCTCAAAAGGAAGAGGTAAAATCCTATAAGTTTGAGTTGAATCACATGAGTATGGGGTTATCTCTTTAAAATCTGAATGATTAAAAACATTAGAAGAGCCCTCTTGTGTCTTTATACTCACCAGCTGTTGATTATCCAAAAAATTCAGAATTTCTTGAGACGCTAAATTGTCTTGGTTAGAAGGTAATGCGCTTGATAAAGATGTAAGGCTGATGAGCGAAAACATCCAAAAAATTTTTAGAAATTTCATAAAGAACTACCCAAATACAAAACACTATAAGAATAATATATCCTAAAAAAGTTAATTTATTATTAATAAAAGTTCTTATATAATAATTATATGTGATATATGAATGTTGACAAGTTTTTCTAAAATAAACAACCGATATTAAGTAATTATTAATATAATATAGGTAATAATATTAGATTATTAAAATTAATAGTTGTGGTTATCAATGAAAATACAAATTGCTAAATTTATTAAAAAACGCAGTGTGCAAGTTTTTACCGATAATCTTTGTGAATCCGTAGATCCCGCGGTCTTCGCCGCGGGACGTCGGGTGGAGGTATTCCCCCTGCTCGACGCCCCGCGACTTGATCGCGGGGTCTATAATGAAAAACTTGCACACTGCGTTAAAAAAATATTTTATCTCATTTTTGTCACCAATATTTTAATAAGCTTATTATCAGCGTCAGCAGACATTCTTTCTAATGAATTGGTTAAAGAATCTGAAAAAAAATCTCTTATACATGAGTCATCCGTAGTATTTTGTAAAATACAAAATATTTCCGACGTAATTCCTTTTGTAGATAAAAATACACTAGCCTTCTTCGATTTGGATGAAACCCTTATCCTTGATCCCGATCATAGCTACAATAGAAAAGTACCACACCTAAAACCAGTTGAGGGTGATGAAACTGTTAAAACTTTTAAAAATGTACAAGCAAAGGCTTTAGGGGTAATGGGATTAACCGCACGATCATATCGCGGAGCAAAGGACGTAACCTTAAAAACGCTTAAAAGCGTAGGAATGCCTTTGTTTAACCCATTTCATCAAATTAAAGGTTATATTTTTTTAGATGATAAAAAAACTGGTTTTTGGAATGGAATTATTTTTACACATTGTCGCCCTAAAGGAGAGTTTCTAAACATGTTTTTACAAAAACTAAAAGCAGAAATTAATTTTTCACCTGCAAAAATTTTATTTATTGACGATTTAGAAAAAAATTGCCTATCTGTTCAGAAAAGTCTCGAGGAACTTAGAATTCCGGGTATAATATTTCATTATATGGGTGCACACGATTTAAAGACGTCAGTTTAATTTCATCCAACTAGGATGGCGCACTTTTACAGGGCTATTTGCAATAGTTACCAAATTTTCCTGTGTAAGTGCTTCAACCTTTAGCAAAGCTATTCCAAACTTTTTATTATGCGTGCGTAGTTCACCAACCTCTTGCTCACCGATATATAATTTAGCACCAATTTCTAGACCATTTGTATTCTGTAGCTCAATAGGAAAGGCACGCTTTCTTATTTGCCCCACATAACGGGAACGAGCTGTTAACTCCTGCCCCATGTAACACCCCTTATCCCAAGATATAGCCCGTAGTTCATCCATTCCCCATTCCAAAGGAATAGACTTATCAACGATCATGTCTTTAGCTCCATCTGGAACGCCTTGGCTTAATCTTAGGTTTTCGTAAACTTCAACAGGGGTTTGCTTATTTTCAAAAGTCTTTCCATAACAACGATAACCCAAAGTTTTAAGACGGGGATCTTCAAAGCAGTAAGTTGTACTAATTATTTCAGAGCTCACAGCTACACGCATATCCGTATTTTTTACAATACTAACATTGGCATGCAGTTTAAAAAGATGTAATCGCTGCATTAAACTGTCTGCACGACTTTCATCAACATCAATTAGCCACAAATCCTCAGCACTGATTATAAAAAAATCGTATTGGAACTTACCTTGAGGTGACAACAGCAATGTATAAATTATCAATTCTTTTTCGATAAGGCTGACATCTTGGGTTACAAGGCCTTGCAAAAAGGAACAGCGATCAGATCCTGAAACCTCAATAATGACTCGATTTGGTAAAATACTGAAAAAATTAACGTTCATTTTGTTCATATGCAAATTCCTTACCACAATACGGACACGTAACTTTGCTATTTTCTTGAACTTGTAAATAGATGCGAGGGTGCTGTGCTACCTGATTATTATCTTGGCCTTCACACATTACTTTTATTACGTTATCTTGCATTTAGTATGCCTATCAGATCAGTAATATTTACGCTACGCTCTTTGTCTGGATGGTCCATAGGCAAACTAAGATTTTTTATTTTAACTGTATTTGTTGCAATTTCATCATCACCCAAAATCACTACCAAACTTGCATTCATTTTGTCAGCTTCTTTAAAAGCTTTACCAGGATTGGTTTTGTAAATAATTTCACAAATAATTTTTTGTTCTCGCAAAAATTTAGCAAGAGTAAGAGCCTGTTCAAAGAAATCGCCAATTACTATAATTGCAACTGGTGCAGGTTTTTTGAAATTCCGGTTTTCCAACAGCAACGCAATACGATCTACACCCATCCCCCAGCCAACAGCTGGAATGGCAGGACCGCCCATATGTTGGACCAAACCATCATAACGTCCACCGCCACCTATTGCGTCTTGAGCCCCGAGTTCAGTAGTTTTAAATTCAAATGCTGTATGAGTATAATAATCCAATCCTCTTACCAAGGTTGGATCAAGGGTGTAGGTAATATTTAAAACTTCAAGCCCATTCCGCACTTTTTCAAAAAATTGCTGAGCAAAGGTAGTTAGATAATCTGAAATTTTTGGAGCATCCGCGGCTATTCGCTGATCGTTGGTGTCTTTAGAATCTAAAATGCGCATAGGATTTTTATCAAGCCTCTGTTGGCTATCACTTGATAAATCGTTGCGATATTTTGAAAAATATTCAACTAAAGCAATACGATAAGAATTACGACTTTCTATATCACCAATTGTATTAAGGTGCAGGTTTGCGCTTATTTCAAAGCTATCAAGAATTTGTTTAGCCAAGGCAAGTACTTCTACATCTGCCAGTGGATTATCTACACCAAAGTATTCCACACCAAATTGATGCAGCTGACGGTAACGCCCTCTTTGAGGACGCTCATACCTGAACATAGGACCATAATAGCAATATTTTAAAGGCAATTGCTGCGTTAAGCCGTTAGATATAAGAGCACGAACTACCGGCGCAGTACCTTCAGGCCGTAAGGTAATTTCTTCACCACCACGATCTAAAAATGTATACATCTCTTTACCAACTATATCGCTGGTATCGCCTACAGCCCGTTTAAAAACTCCTGTAGATTCAAAAATAGGGGTATCGATACGCTCAAAACCAAACAGCCTGGCATTTGAAAACGCTGTATTTTGAATAAACTCAATACATCTGGCAAAATCGCCTATAAAATCTCGAGTACCACGAACGGGCTGTATTTTTGTCACGGCTAGCCCATAGTATCTAAAGCTTTTTGGAAGCGTCCAGCATGTGATTTTTCAGCCTTAGCTAAAGTTTCAAACCAAGCGGCAATTTCATCAAATCCTTCTTCTCTAGCTGACTTTGCCATTCCTGGATACATATCTGTATACTCATGAGTCTCGCCAGCGATAGCTGCCTTCAAGTTATCTGTAGTCGCACCTATTGGCAAACCAGTAGCAGGATCACCAACTTCTTCCAAAAATTCTAGGTGCCCATGGGCGTGTCCTGTTTCACCTTCAGCTGTAGAGCGAAATACCGCTGCAACGTCATTATAGCCTTCTATATCAGCCTTTTGAGCGAAATAAAGGTACCGACGATTTGCTTGGGATTCACCCGCAAAGGCTTCTTTTAAATTTTGTTCTGTTTTTGAACCTTGCAATGAGACCATAAACTTTATCCTTAAATACATATTTTACTAGTAGAATATGCGAGGGAAGCAAAGAAAGGTCAAGACTTCTGATTGTTCTTTAACGTGTACCATGGTATTTTTTAAGCATACCTTTCTCGTGTTTTAAAGGTTAACTTTTTGACTATTGGTATCAAATTGAATAAATTAGAAAAAATTTCTTTTATCCCTATAGTTATCATGGAAAAATTTGTTTAAGATTTACTAAGATAATATAAAGAGGAGGTAGCCACATTCAAGTTCGAAGTGCAACACGGTGTAAATTTTCATTAAAGGCCTCAAGAGGAGTTAACCATCCCAAAGATTTTCTGGGTGTTGTATTGTAATTTTCCATGACTTCATCAAATTCCTCTTGTTTCATATTTTTCACATC
>CAMASM010000093.1 GCA_945860985.1 Candidatus Finniella inopinata | reverse complement strand
ACTTACGCTTACGGCCTATTGTATATCTGTCTACGCTTAATCCATGTTGTTTCCTCCATAAACCCAAGACTCGATACGTGATGTGCTGGGTCGGCACTTTCACGGTGACACTTTCAGTCACTAGTTAATAAGCGCCTCGTGGCGCACGTGTATTTTTACTTTGCTATTGACAAAAGTTATTAGTTGTTATTAAAAGTATTTGTACAGAATGAGAGGGGGGATTCGTGTCAAACGTATATTTAAAACAAAATGTAATTGCAGAACCGTTAGTGTGGAATTGGTATGCATGGTCGTACTTAATACCACCTGCAACTGCAGCAATGACGTTAGTGGATCGATACATAAAAATTATGCAATCCTATATTCAAGCTCCACAAATTCATGCACAAGCGATGAAGAACCCGGAACTCATGGGGGGACCTTTTATCGATTTAAATGGTGAGAAAGTAAATGAAGTCAAAGCCTTACTTGAACAGACACAACATGATGCACAGCATTTTATTTCTCTTGCGGCCGATATTAAAACCTTTGATCAACGTCTTCAGCAAGAAGATGGAAATACTTTAGAAGGCCTATATGCACAGTTACCACAGTCTTTAAAGGGAATGGTTGAACTGGTGTATGACTTAAGTCATCGTCCCTCCATTCGATTTATTGAACCCTTAATGTATCAAAAGCATTATGATCCATCTGGACAATCAGTTGCGCTTTCAATGGCTGAATCCGATTGGCGTCCATTTATTATGAGTACACCCGTTTTATGTAATGATCATCAAGTGGTGTTGAAGATACCATTTCATGATCAACGATGGGATACATTATTTAAGATGAGGCATACGCGACAGCCTCTTGATGAAATTATAGAGCAATTAGAAATTACAGAGGAGAGTAAAGCGTTATTCTCTTCTTTTTTTACAATTAAGGCGCCCGAACATTCTCAAGAGGCTGAGTATCATGGAGAAGGAGTGCGAATCCGCTATTTGGGACATGCATGTTTGTTATTCCAAACAGCAGAAGTATCTATCCTGGTAGATCCAATTATTAGCTACAAGGTAAAGAGTGACGTTCCTCGATTTACGTTTGAAGACTTGCCTGAGACGATTGACTATGTGTTATTAACCCATAATCATCAGGATCATGTCTTGTTTGAAACCTTGTTACAGTTGCGTCATAAGATCAAGCATATTGTGTGTCCGGCTAACAATAAAGGCTTCCTAGCAGACCCATCATTAAAGTTGATATTAAAAACAATCGGCTTCTCATCTGTGCATTCGTTAGGCGAGTTTGAAACGTTAGACATTGCGGGTGGGCAAATATTAGGACTCCCTTTCTTAGGCGAACATTCAGATTTAAATGTGCACTCTAAAATTGCGCATCATTTAACGTTAAAAGGACGCAAATTATTGCTAGCTGCGGATTCCAATAATTTAGATCCTGAGTTGTATACGGAGATTTTTAAGAAGACGGGATCGATTGATATGTTGTTTGTGGGAATGGAATGTGATGGGGCTCCATTAACATGGCTTTATGGATCCTACCTCACACATCCTATTAAGCGTAAGTATGACAATGCAAGAACGTTGTCTGGATCTAACTTTGAGAAAGCGTGGTCGATTGTTGAAAAGTGTGGTTGCAAAGAAGCGTACGTCTATGCCATGGGAGGAGAGCCCTGGCTACACTACATTATGGCACTGACGTACCAATCAGACTCTATACAGATTACAGAGTCTGATAGGTTTGTACAAAAATGTCTGGAGAACAATATACCCTCCGAGCGCTTATTCGCTCAAAATGAGTGGGTGGTTTAAGTGGTGAGCGTTCAACGATTCTGTCGCATCTGTAAAAAGGGAGAAGATTTTGGTATAAAGTTTTATGATCTCAGGGAAAAATACTCATGCTGACTTTATGCCCGAAGTACCTGCCAAAATTCAAAGGATTTTGTTCGTCGCCTTCTGTGATTATGCTGTTTGTGTATATGAAGTGTCGATTTTCTTTAAGCTATCGTGAGTTGGAAGAAATGATGCAGATTCGTGGAGCTATGGTCGATCATTCAACCTTACAAAGATGGGTGCGACGATTTGCAAAGCTGATTAGCGATCGAGTGCGTCAATGCAAAAAGCCAGTGAATAGCAGCTGGCGAATGGATGAGACGTACATCAAGCTTGGAGGGTAAGTGGGTCTATTTGTACCGCGCCAAGGTGACACCATCGATTTTTTGTTGAGAGCAAAGAGAGATGCGGTTGCAGCAAAAGCTTTTTTCAAAAAAGTGATCAAGCATAATGGCAGACCAGCTAAAGTAACGGTTGATAAGAGTGGTAGCAATAAAGCAGCTCTGGATTTTTGCAACCAAGATATTTCAGGAAAAGAAAAAATCAAGGTCAGACAAATCAAATACCTTAACAATATCATGGAACAAGACCATCGTTTTATCAAGAAACGCACGAACCATACCCTGGGTTTCAAATGTTTCTATGCAGCTCAAGCAACAATTGCAGGAATAGAAAGTGTAAGAATGATACAAAAAGGACAAATCACCAGACAAATAGCAAATCAATCAGCCTTCAGCAACTTTGTCAACTTAATGGCAGCATAGTATGTCTAGAATTTTGTATTTTTTGAAAAACTGCGTGCCCTTCTAATAGACGCGAACCCTCTCTGGAATATATGTCTCTCAATCACTTTGAAAGGATCTCCTTATGAATCTAAGATTTACACAAAATTTTTTAGGGGTAGATCAATTTATAGTTAATTTGAACTTAAATACTGTCATATGTTTATTAACTATACTTGTTACGGGTTGCAATTACGATAAAGATAATATAAATAACCTTAATTTATATATAGACCTTAATAAACAAGAAGCGTCAAATTATCTTATTATGCTGCCTCGCATTAATAATGCTATTGATTTGAGAAAATTTAAACGGATAGAAGGAGGTAACACACACAATATTTATCAATTAGATCAGGAACAAAAGTTCTTGCTAAAAGTTGTTAAGAATAGTATTGGAAAAAGTTTAAACGATCTCAGAATCAACATTGCTGAACTAAATATGGCATATCATAAACTTTATGAGATTTTTGGTTTAAAAAAATGTTTAATAGAATATCGATTTATTTCTTTAGTTCAGGAGTCTAATAAATCAAAGCCTGAAAATGCAATTATTTCTATCGTTCATTTTGATCCTGCTTTTTTATTTAAAGATAAGTTTGGACTGAATTTCAGATTTTTGGAAACGGATGAAATAAAAATTAATACTCATCTCTCAAGGTATCACGCTATGAATTTAGCTTTAATGGGAACAGAAGTCTCTTATAAGAGCTTTAACCTAGAAAACTATTTAGAGTTTGAGCCTTTTTATAAAAGTATTTTTAAATTAATAGAAAACGAAAGTTCTTTAAGGGGGGCCTTAAAAGATTTTCTCTTAAAATTTAAGATTTATTATGAAAAAACAGGTCGCTTTATGGATTTAAAGGGAAAAGATAATGTAATTTTTTATAAAGATCAGTTCGGTTGGACGTATAAAATTGGTAGTGTCATAAAGATTGAAACTGAGGAGAGTTTTAGGAAAGCTCTGAAAGAAATTTCAAATCACCCCCAATCTATCAATGAATCCAACGAGATTTACGCTTTGATTTTTTATGTGCCATCTTGGGTGCGAGGAATTAATGCTTTAGCAAAAAAGCTGGGAATGGACAAGATTATTAAAAATATTATCCTTTCTAAGGAAAACAGCGAACATCTCGGAAAGATTCATTCGTCTTTATCTTTTGATCAAAGGTCTATTTACTATGCAAAAAAAGGTAAACATAAAATAGCCTTACAATTATTTAATAAATTTTTAAAAACAGAAAAACAACATAATACATTCATCAGAGATATTTTAGGTACGTCATATTGGAATTATATTAAAAATAAAAATTACGGTTCCCTAGAAAAGAAGGAGGTCGAAACTTTTGTAAGACTTTTAGTTGATTCTCAAAATAAATTTCCAAATCATAGGTATGCAGATATTCAATTTGCCATTGAAGGATTGCTTGGTTTGTTAATTAAATTGGAATCTAAAGACTACGAACTTCTAGAGTCTGCAAAACAGGTTCTGTCGCATCTGTAAAAAGGGAGAAGATTTTGGTATAAAGTTTTATGATCTCAGGGAAAAATACTCATGCTGACTTTATGCCCGAAGTACCGACTGTGTTGCACAAAAGAAAATTAGCAGATGGTTCCACCAATTTTGTTTTAATTTCTATGCGGCTTTTTGAGCTTTTGGCCGGCAGAGGCCATTAATTTTATTTAAGATTTTAACGCCGATTTGTATTTCGGTGTTTTAATTCGCTGTAGATCTTGATGTTAACTTGTTTCATAAGGTTGATTTGTAACGATGCATTGTGTTTTCCGCTAAGGCTCTTCTGTCATAATTTGTTGCTTTTTGCCATCTTGCTCGACCTCTGCATATTATTACGGATCATGAACAGTGATTATTATGGGAACGTGAACACTCAAAATTATTGAAGGTGAACACTCATTATTATCTGAACGTGAACGATTTTTTACTAATCATAATAATCACTGTTCACGATCCATAATAATTATGTTCACGTTCATGGTTGTCGAGCCGCTCTCAAAGCTACTTTTGTAGGTAATTGTTTAATACAGTCTTCTTCTAACCAATAGAAAGAAAGACTATATGCCCACAAAAGGAGTATCTTATGCGTAAAATCAAAACTTTGCTGCGCTTGCACTTTGAGTGCAACTTAAGTCAGCACAAAATCGCTAAAAGCCTTAGTTTATCTGTTGGTGTGGTTAATAAATACCTGCAAATGGCTAAAAACTTAAACCTAAGCTGGCCTTTGCCACAACAATTAGATGATGAAAAACTTTTAAATAACCCGAGTTGCGTTTAAGGATTGATTTCACAATAGGTGGTTATTGGGGTAAACTCTTGAAATTTGAAAGCAGGAGTTACCCCAATGGGTGTAGATTATGATACTTTGTATTGCGCTGTCGATGATTTTTGTAAGGGCTTTGAGCCAT
>CAMASM010000092.1 GCA_945860985.1 Candidatus Finniella inopinata | reverse complement strand
CTAAATTTTTTACCTGTCCCTGCGATTCTCCACATACATAAAAAAGATTACTGGTTATTAAGCAAATGAAAGACAGAGTTTCTGCTGGACTATCTTTCATTTAAACTGCCTTTTGTTTTTCCTGAAAGAGAACTGGCAGACATAATTTTCCCATTGCCACGCCTGATTGTCGAGGGTAATGTACGAATTATGCAAAAGGATGTCAATAGAGATTCTCAGCGCAATGAGCTACACACAAGAAAATCCTTGTATTCAAGGTATTAGCTGAGCGCCAAGTTATACAAAGAGATAGCTAATGTAACTGCTTAAGAACGGTTAATCAGGCTGTTAATAAAAAAGCCCATCCCCAAAATCAGCAAGGTAAAAACCAAAAGGAAAAGAGGTACCTTGAAACGTCCCCCTATATACCTGATCCACTTCAGGAAGTTCCGATTGTATTTCTTTAAATTTTTACGTTCTTTGTTGCTAGACATAGTATCCTCCTGTTAATTAACGTGTTGAGATGTCAGACTTCCAAAGCTGCTGCTGTGTTTGACGAAAGATTTATTAAATATGCTTCTCTGTCCTCGTGCACTTGCAACAAATTAAAAAAGCCTTAAAAAATTTCTCATATAATTTAAGATAAATCATAAACGATTTATATGCGTTAGTTCAATACAAATTATTGCGTAAAATGCAACGTATTTATTCGTATAACAAATCATTTATGCTTTATTTATGCAGTTTGCTATTAAAAATAGAGGGTGGTATGAATAGTAAGAACTTATAATAAAGCACTTTGGCATGACTAAAGACCTTGAAAAGAAATGGAGATTTTATGCAAGAAGAATCCTAAAAAGAGAAATGGGAAAAGCCCTTATAAGTCCTGATAAGCTTTCTAAAAAGCTTGGCACTAATGCTGAATCTATAAGGATAAAACTCAGAAGAGAAGCCTTTAGTGCCGGCTTTTTCCTGATGGTTTTGGATATACTAAAAGTTAAAAACATTGACTTAGAAGAAATTAAGCGACTAGAAAAGGAAGAGGAAGAAGAAACTGAAGAATAAGTTTTTACAATGATGTCACCAACTTCCTTTTGAATACAGCGCTAGTTATGCGCTATTTAATAAAAAATCTGTAGTAAATAATGGCAGAAAATATGAGTGTTTGTGATTTTTAAGTCGCCCTTTCAAGGCGGGAACACGGGTTCGAATCCCGTTGGGGACGCCAACAATAGATTTAATCTAGACTAAGTGTTTCGTTTGTTTTTATGTTCTAATGTCGGCTAGATAACTTTTAAAATTTCTTTTATCTTTAGATCAATTGCCTGCTGATACTGATTGATATTTTTTTGCAAAATTTCCACAAGGCCATTAATTTTTTCTGGGTGATTAAAAAAATCTTCAAGCGTACTAACTAGCTGCTCTTGAGTATGCTGTTGACATGGAATTCCTTTAAATATTGGCATCATATCATCAAAATTAAAAAAATATGGCCCCCATAAAGGCAAAGCCCCAAGAATTGCAGGCTCTAGTGGATTATGCCCCCCTTGCGGGATTAATGACCCACCAATAAAGGCAACTCTACAGATTCTATAAAAAACTCCCAATTTAGCTAACGCATCTACCAATAAAATATCTGCATCTGCCAAAACCTTATCACTGAACTTAGTAATACTAACTCCTTCAGAAAGCCGACAAATATCATCAATACGTTGCATATGGCGCGGCGCAATAATTGTCAACAAATCAGGAAAAAATTTCTTTAATTTTTTATGAACTTCAAAAATTTGAGCTTCTTCACCGGAATGTGTACTAGCGACAATCCAACATCGTCGATTGCCAATTTTATTTTTCCAATAATCATATTCTGCAATATCAAATGGCAAAGGCTTGCTTAATAACTTAATATTACCTAGAGTTTGCGCCATACATGCACCAAGCTGATCAAACCTTTGGGTAAATTCATCACTTTGCGTATAAATTCCCGTAAAACACTTCCATAATTTTTGAGAAAATTTTCTTATGTACAACCAATTACGCAGACTCTTTTGTGAAAGACGCGCATTCAATAGATACGCTTTTATTTTGCGTTTATTTATAGCAATTAACAGGTTAGGCCAAATCTCCGACTCAACAAAAAATACAGCGTTTGGCTGCCAATGGTCGAAAAATTTATTAACCCAGGGTTTTGCATCAAATGGAATAAATTGATGCAAAGTATTGTCATTAACACGTGCCTCCAGTACTTTTGCAGCCGCTGTTGTGGTTGTGGTAATTAAAAAATTAGCATTTGGCTTAGTTACCCTAATTTTTTCAATTAATGGCAAAATAGACAAACCTTCACCCACACTTGCACCATGAAACCAAATTAGCTCACCAGGTGGACGCTTCACATTTGTCATGCCGTATCGTTCTGAGAACCTCGTAGCATGCTCAAGGCCCTTTCGCAACCTACTACAAATTAGAAGTGGCGCAAACATTTGCACCAATAACGACCAAAAATTTAAAGCTAACTGAAAAAACATCTATTTAGGAGGAGCAACACGTTCCATGTCATTATCAGACATTACCCTAGCCTCATCACATAACATAATCGGTATACCCTGTCGAACCGGGTAAGCAAGCCTTGCGGCAATACTCACCAACTCTTGATTTGGCTCATCATATATCAAATTTGTCTTTGTAACGGGGCAAACTAACAATTCGAGCAACTTGCGATCCATACTAGTGCCTTGTTAAAGAAGGAGAAACACCTTCAAAATTAGCAAACTCAATCAAACGCGTAATCATTTCTGATTGTAATTCAATACTTGGCATTTCAAGTAGGGCTTGCTTTTCACGCGGATTAAATGGACAAACCATAGTTAAAGCAGAAATTAATCGCGCATCTGTCGCATCATTAATTTCATCCCAATTGGGAGTTAGGTCATGCTTGTAAAAATAGTTATCTAACGCTTCCAACAAGCGACCCCTATCAAAATCTATATCTTTTAATTCTTGTAGATCTTGAAGATAGCGTTCATACCCAACAACAGCTTTTCGACAGCCATTTTCTGTCACATATTCTTCTTCTATGTCAAAACGGCAAACACCAGTAACATTAACAATCATACGTTTGTCTTCTACTTCAACGATGTCTGTAATACGCCCCAAAGTACCGGATGAAAATAATGTTATCGGATTCTTAATATTAAAATTCTCATCAATGTTTGGTTGGATTACACCAACGTAAACCGCTTCTTTTGCCATATCAGGCGCTAAATGCAGATAATCATCTTCAAAAATCGGTATAGGTAAGCGAGCACGCGGCATTAAAATTGCCCCAAAAACCGGCAAAAGAAACACCGACTTTGGCAACCTTAATCCTGATTCGTGATAGAAAAAATCCATAGATTTCAACAAATTTACTCTCTCTATGTGAACATAGTAATCCTATTTCATACCTAATACAATTCACGATTAGAGTTGTTTTTATATAAAAAAATTTATGCAGCAAGCGCAAGGTGATTATTCTCAGAAGCCTTTCTTTTTTCCATCTTTTTAAAATACCTAACACCCCATAAGAAACCAAGAGAAACAGGAACAATAATCACTCCTAGTCCCCAATGTCCCATGCTTTTCGTTAAGTAAACAAAACCAAACGAAGTACCAACAAACATAAATATCATCCTTAGTGAACCTAGCAACGCAGCAGATTTAAATCTTTTCAAAACCGGAAAATATTTTATAAAAATTGCATCAGCCGGTAATGGTTCCATGCCCACAAGTAGTATAAGAAGCTGCAAGAAAAAGACATCAGCTGGCCTAGAAATATTACTAATGGCCAATGGAAGAATAATTGCTAAAGCCAACGAACCTAATCCACGCGCCCGCAAAATACGCAAAGGACGCACCTTGTATCCCATTGTTGCAAAGAAACAAGATATGAGTGTCGCAAAAATGCAAAGCACAAAATTGTGAACAATAACTTTTTCAGATGTATAGCCAAGCTTTAGAAGCACAGGAGGAAAATACATAAACGCCAAGTAAAACGTGAGAGGACACCCACAATAGACTAAAAAGTACGCAAGCATTGTTTTTTTTGCTGTTTTCCTTTGAAAGGGAGTCAAACTCTTTTTTAGCAATTCACTTTCATTTTGTTTCATTTGAAGAAATTCAGGAGTTTCTGAAAGACGAAATCTTGCAATAGCACCAACAATTGCAACAATCGCTCCAATCCAAAAAGCTGTACGCCACCCCATTTCAGAGCTGGTGACAAGGGTAGCAACCCCCAAAGCTGTGCACGCCCCTATACTTGAAGAGATCCCTACCGTTGAAACAGCAAGATATTGAATAGGTGGCTTAGTAATTTCACTAATAAAAATTTGCGCACCAGTAGCCTCACTTGATGCAGCCATGCCCTGCAACATGCGGCAAAGTGTAATGACGTAAGTAGCAGTGATGCCAATTTGGCTATATGTTGGCAAATTGGCTAAAACCAAACAGGAAACTGCCATCATAACGGTAGTGATAACAATAACAATTTTTCTGCCATATTTATCACCAACATACCCAAAAATAAGAGCACCAATTGGTGCCATTACATATGTTGAACAAAACGCAAATGCCCACAATAGCGCTTGAGTGTGAGGATCTGTCTTTGGAAAGAACAGCTCGTTAAGTAACACCGCCATGTGTACGCATAGCAATAAATCAAAATATTCAAGAAATGTACCAACCTGCAGTATTCCGATTGACTCTTTCTGTTTTTTTGTAAGTTCCAAGCTTATTTTCATGTATCACACTGGAATAATCACCGAGTAAAACATACTTCATCGATAAATAAATTAATGCGTTAAAAATAAAGTATATTGTACGTAAATCGGCATTTTGAATTTAATGGTGGAAGGGGTAGGATTCGAACCTACGTAGACGTACGCCGGCAGATTTACAGTCAAATTCTTAATTATTTTTAAAATCCAACGTATGATTAAAAAATCAAGATTATCTAAGGTTTTCAAGGTCATTTCAAAAATCTCATTCGCGTATTTTAACGATTAAAGTTGCTTTTGTATCGAGTTCAATGGTAGAAATACGGTAG
>CAMASM010000091.1 GCA_945860985.1 Candidatus Finniella inopinata | reverse complement strand
TATAATTTTGTTTATCACTTAGCGCAAAATGGATTCCCGCGTAGGCGGGAATCCATGTCTATACTCAACTTTTGTATAAGTTTAATTATACCTATCAAATAAATTCAATTTTTTTAATGCTGTAGGCTTTGCTTCCACTTGGGGTAATTACTTCGATTGAATTATCAACTGATTTGCCTATTAAAGCGCGAGCCAATGGTGAAGTTATGGAAAGAAAGCCTTGTTTTATGTCAGATTCGTCGCTGCCTACAACTTGATAGGTAACGGTTTCGCCGGTATCTTCATCAAGCAGGGTGACGGTTGCACCAAATTTTACCTGATCGCCGCTAATTTTAGATGGATCGATTATATCGGCACGACTAGTTTTATCTTCTAGTTCCGAAATGCGTCCCTCAATAAAACCTTGCCGTTCACGGGCTGCATGATATTCCGCGTTCTCCGAAAGATCACCGTGTTCTCTTGCATCAGCAATTGCTTTAATTACTGTTGGTCGCTCAACATTTTTTAGGTGACGTAACTCTTCCTCGAGTTTGTTATAACCTTGTTGAGTCATTGGTATTTTCTTTTCCATAAGCAACCTTAAAAATCTGCCAAAATCTGCCTAACATAAGTAAGGATTTTAGCAGGGCTCATATGTTCAAGTTAAGTTTAATTTTCACATATTTTGTTTAATCATTGTGATGTTGCGAAAATAGCACAATTACTTGCGCTTTTTTACATACGGTATTGGCCTTACTACCCAGTCGATTACCTCAAAATTATGTCCTGACATAAATATTTCAGCGTAGATCATTGCATTTTCAAGAACTCGGTGTACGTAATTACGAGTTTCTCCCATTGGGATATTTTCTATCCAATCTAACCAATTCCCAGTTTCACGGGGGTCACCAAAAATTTCTATCCATTTTTGAACATTCGAAGATCCAGCATTGTATGCTGCAATCGCTAAAACAAAGTAGCCATTGTAATGTTCTAAGTGTTCTAGTATGTGTGCCGTGCCAAGGGTTACGTTTACTCTTCGGTCATGAATGCCGCCGCTTACACTTGGTAATCCATATCTTGGGGCAAGTTTGCGCATTGAAGTTGCAGTTGCATCCATCAGCTGCATAAGGCCTTTTGCCTTTGCTGTGCTTACTGCTGATTCATGGAAATTACTTTCTTGACGTATAATTGCTAGAACTATGCACTTTATTAATGGAGGTAGCTTACTAAATAAGTCATTGATCAGTCGCTCATCAAGGGTTGGGTACCCATGAGTTGTTAATACGGTTCCTAGGTGTTGTACTTTTTTAGAAACGGGCACGCTTAAATATGGTCCTCCCAATTGGTGCGCAAGATCAGTTATGAGGATTTCTTCTCCAGGTGTTGTAATTTGGGTCCCTGCAAAGGCTAGTAAATTTAGCTGTAAGTCAGCTGGTAAAGATTCTCCATAAGCCTTTAGACCTTGAATAATAAACCTGTTATCAAAGGTTTCTTGGGCTTCACTTGAAATGGTGCGCTTGTTTATTTCAGCACCCTTTACACTTTTATCCATAGCTTTAAGTCTTGAAGCTGCAATTTGCCCGTAAAATGTTCCAGGAAGTGCCGCTGCTTCGTAATAGAAACACATGGCCCTTTCTTCTTCTTTTGCAGTTATCAAGGCTTCAGCAGCCCAAAAAGCCATGCGGCTTTTGCTTACTGGCATAATAACTCTGCCATGCAGTTCAATAAATCGTTTTGCAGCTTTTTCTGGGTTATTTAATTTGATAAGTTCAAGCCATCCAAGAATCCACTCTGCATTTGCATAATGCTCCCCTTTGGTAAGCTCATGTTTGACAACCAAATTATATGCAGCTTGCCATTTTTTTTCTTCCATCATGCGGCGTGCCAAAATGTTTCTTTCGGTCCACCAAGTATTTGGCGATTCTGCTTCATCCTTTGGATCAACTGATTCTAATAATTCTATAGCTGTATCTGTTTCGTATTTTTTACGGTACCAGCGAATTACGTCAAACATTACCCCTGGGTTGTTTCTATAGTTTTTCAACGCTTTTGTAACGGCTGCTTTGGCATTAGAATCATTTTTTTGAATGTTCAAGCGAAGCTTAGCCATATCTTTTTCTTCTTTGCCTACGTACTTTAAAAAATCATTAGCTAGGTCATGTTTTTCTTGGGACAATATGGCGTTTAGTTTTTTAGCATAATCTGACTTTTTAAGAAATTGCTTAGCTAAGCTTATAAAAATTTTCATTTCGGCTGCGCTAAAATCAAGATCAAGCCAATATTTTTGTATAATTCCATGAATGCAATCGCACTGATTGGTGGCAATTAATGCTCGTACGTAAGCAATTAACCCTTTACCAGTAATCACTGGATTAAATTCAAAATATTCAATTGCTTTTTCGTTTGAATCTGTATGCTTAAATGCAGCTTCTTCAGCACGTTTTCTAATGTAATCTAGCGGGAACTTTCCAGCAAGTTTATGAATAATTTTCCGGTATTCCTCAAAAGTTTCATCTACATATGAATCTTGGTGATGGTGCCACTCTTTGGTGACTTCTTTTGGAGATTGTTTCATATAATCCGTCGTTTGTGCAAATATTGTGATAGCAAAGATATTGGCTAAGCAAGTCCTATAGGCTAGGATGCAGCATTGTGAATAAAAAGATTTAATCATGTTCAAAGGATCTATTGTCGCTTTAGTTACCCCATGGAAAAACAATAGCCTGGATCACCATGCCCTTGTCAATTTAATTAATTGGCATTGTGAATCTGGAACATCTGCAATTGTGGTTTGTGGCTCCACGGGTGAGGGAGCCCTTTTAAGTAATGCAGAGCGTGAAACCTTAATAGAGCTTGCTGTAAAAAATTCCAAAATCCCAGTAATCGTTGGTTGTGGGGCGCCAAGTACGCAAATGGTAATAGAGCAAGTTAAACAAGCCGAATCCTTAGGAGCAACTGCTGCTTTAGTTGTGGCGCCTTATTATTGCAAAACTACCCAAGAGGGTTTGTACCAACACTTTAAATCGGTGCATGATGCAAGCAACATACCTATTTTATTGTATAATAATCCTGGGCGCACAGTTGTAGAAATTTCAGTTGATATAGCTTTAAGGCTATTTCATCTTGAGCGCATTGTAGGCATTAAGGATTCAACCCTAGATGCTAGTAGGGCAGCATTAATGCGCAAAGGTGCTAGTAAACAAGTTTCTTTACTAAGCGGTGATGATCCCTTTGCTGCAGGTTACCTGGCACAAGGGGGGGACGGCCTAATTTCAATTACCGCTAACGTCTATCCTTCAAAAATAGCTGAATTTGTTGCTGCTTGGAGAGATGGCGACATAAAGCGTTTTCAAACTCTTAATCTTGAATTGATGCCCTTGCATTATGCGCTTGTGGCTGAGCCTAATCCAATTCCAGTTAAAGCAGCCATGGCATTACTGGGTAAATGTTTGGCTGAGGTGCGCTTACCTTTAGTAGAGGCAAAGCCAGCAACAATTGAAATGCTAAAATCATTGATCAAATAATTGGCAATTCTCATTTTAACCAGCAATTAACTAATCAAAAGTGTTATGTTTAGGCATACCCAAACCGTCATCATGAGGAGCCATAGGCGACGTAATGATCCAGTTAAATGAATCAATATTGTGTCAACACATAAGGCTGTAAAAATGATTATCCAAAAACAACCAGCAGTATATATCATGACTAACCAAAGAAACGGTACGCTTTATACTGGAGTAACCTCTAATCTTGTAAAACGTACATACGAACACAGGAATGGCTTAATTGATGGATTCACCAAGAAGTATAGCTGCAAGATACTGGTGTTTTTTGAAATCCATGAAACGATGGAATCGGCTATAGTGCGGGAAAAACAAATCAAACTGTACACCAGAAAAAAGAAATTTCAGCTTATTGAAACCATTAATTCACAGTGGCTAGATTTGCATAGTGGAATTATTTAACTGGATCATTACGTCGCCTAGGGCTCCTCATGATGACGGTGTTGGTCATTCGTTCTGGTCCACCGGGTAGGCGCAGCACTAGTGATGACGGTTTTCTGCGTCTTTGCAAGTCGTCATTGTGAGCTCCGAAGGAGCGTAACAATCCAGCGCATCAATTCAATATTGAAACCACCAACTGGGTCGTTACACCCAACTTACGTTGGGTTCACGATGACGGTGTTGGTCATTAGGTTTAAGTCTGCCATCAGGTGGTGGGTTACTCATGATGACGCTGGGCTATATGGATTTTTCCATATAGAATCTCGAAATAAATTTTGCTAATCTCATTTAAAATTGGAACTGCAGTGAAATGATCCAAATGATCCATCTGCTTTTTTAACTGTTTCATCCATGGCTTGTTGTAAATTAGTTCGCATCTGCTCAATGTCTTGTGCATAAGAAACTGGGGTGCCAGCTACAAATACCCCTTTGCCAAAGGGTAGGGCTAGGCGAAATTGGTCCCAGGTATTTAATATACGCATATTTGTGCAGCTATAGGCAACGGGAATAATGTCAGCTTTGGCAAGGCGTGCTAATTGTAAAATACCATCAGAAATTTGTTCGCGCGGGCCACGAGGGCCATCTGGGGTTATCCCAATTACTTCACCTTGTCGGAGCTTTGCAATAAGCTGGCGTGCGGCAGCAAACCCTTGTCGATCCGTAGATCCACTGGTAACGGATATACCAAAAATTTTTGTGATTCGTGATATCAATTTGCCATCACGGTGGTTAGAAATTAGCATGTTAAAAGGTCTAGATCTTTGCCAAGCGCACATCATCATTAATAAATGGCCGTGCCAAAACGCAATAATTATGGGTTTTTTTTGCTGAATGTATTCATCAATAATTTCATTGTTTTTAAATTCCCATGTGCCGGTTTTGTAAACAATTTTTATATAAAGGTAGGCTATATAAGCAACAGCTGCTTGGGTTTGCTCTTGACGTAAAATTTTATTAAGTATTGTTTTAAAGTATGAGCCCATCAATTTTGTGTGAATGCCTAGCCTATGTGGCAAATTCTAGCATACTAATTTATTAATTTATCTAGACTTTTTGACTCTAAAAATAATTTATTCGTCCGTACTACGTGCCACAAGAGATTCTATTTCATCTGATATTTTTTCAATTGAAGTCAAAAATTCTTCTGTTGGTTGTGATGGTATATTTTGTAAAATCATTGTAAGTCTATAATATAATTTGGTAGCTCTTTTATTTAATCTATCTGATATATTTTTATTTTCTACTTGATGTAGTGCGCCTGTTCTAAAATGAAGTGCAACACCATAAGATGTTAGTTGAAATACAAACAAAAAAATGGAGTTGCATTTGGAAAAATATCACCACTTATCTTATGAGGAAAGAGTGAAAATAGCGAAGCTTTGGCAATCGAAGTCCTCAATC
>CAMASM010000090.1 GCA_945860985.1 Candidatus Finniella inopinata | reverse complement strand
GTGATTGAGGACTTCGATTGCCAAAGCTTCGCTATTTTCACTCTTTCCTCATAAGATAAGTGGTGATATTTTTCCAAATGCAACTCCATTTTTTTGTTTGTATTTCAACTAACATCTTATGGTGTTGCACTTCATTTTAGAACAGGCGTTCATCCTATTTTTATACAATGCTTATACTATTTCTGAAAAAAAGTGGTTTTGGGCTTAGAAGGCCCATTACCGCAAATGCCAGCTGGTTATGTGCCCCATGTTTAGTTTTGACAGCGCAAATATCTTTGCCATCCAAAATGAAAGCATTACTGGGATCAGAAGCTGTTGTCAAAAATGTCATGACAGCCCCACTAAAACAAAGTGGCTAAAAGGGTTCAGCATGACCATCAGATACCGTGTTCAAAAGCAAGTTTCCAACGTTTTGTAGGGCTATCAAAACATACTTGCGTAGCATCAAAATGCTCTGCGTTAAACCGGTTACCAAGCCAGGTGATTTTTTCTCGGTAATCTGGGTGTCTAGGGTTTTTGATGATTTGCAGCAATTGTTCATAACCTCCAGAGCCACCACAATCTTCTGGCGAGCAAGATCTTGCACCAGCCAAACATTTGTGGAACTTAACCTTAGGTTCTTTAGGTAAAATCGCTTCCAGGACAATTTCATGTTTCCAACCATCACCAAAATCGTAATCGTATCTGGCATTTGGGTTATTTAAAGAGAAAAAATCACGAATATTTTGTTGATCACCTTCCAAGGTAAGTCTGTCAGAAATCTCATCCTCATCAGGAATGCCAATTATAGTATTCTTACCAGTTTTTGGATCTATAATGTGGAAATTCATGTAGGTGATAATCTTCCCAGCCCATGGCATCATATGCAGGTCCCAAAAAGTGTAGGTTTCCACCACCTGAATCCGACGCCAAATTAGTGGCTTAACTTCTAGAAGGCAGATTTTGAATTGGTAAACATTTAAGTGCCTTTTTGGCCATATTATTATCCTCCAGTTGTGGATGATTTTATTCCTAGAATTACTGGTGTGGGAAATTATTGAATGAGAATATTCGTTTCAAGATGAAAAAGCAACTGAAAAAGTTGCAAAAATCAATAAGTTCTTCCACCTAATTAATTGCGGTAAAGATAAAATCCAGAAAACCATAAAAAAATAGGGGCAAATGCCCCTGAAAAATTCCACAAAAATAATTGACTAAAAATACATTTCCAAAGTTATGGCCCTTTTTGCATTAACCTTAACACTGGGCCTTGTTAAAGATGCTTCCCCCCCCCCACCCTGTCCAACAAACAAACATTTTTGGCTCAAAAATAGTTAGTCTTTTGACATATTTGAAAAATTGGTAAAATAGCGTCAAATAGAAGCCCATGCGATCCTCTTCTGAATTTACTGACATTTTCTTCTGCAAATGACAACAGACTTTAACCCATTTCATGAGTGTTGATTTAGAGTATACCCTACTATGACATAGTGTGTCGCTATGTCTATGTTTATAACTTGTCCTCAAATAATGAGATTTTGAGCACTATGTAAGTAAAAAAGTCAAATATGCAAAACACACTCATAGAAAAAAGCAAAAAAATGAACTAAGGGGACTTGCTTATGATTAAAAATTCGCTCATCCTCAAAGCAATCTTCACAGCCTTAATAGTGGGAATATTTTCGATGGCAATCATACACTCAGCTACTTTTTTTTTAACCAGCAAAGATTTTCAAGCTAATCAACTGATTCCAGAAAAATTCACCTGTGATGGAAGTGATTATTCTCCAGCACTTGAGTGGTCTGGAGCACCAGATAAAACCAAATCGTTTGTGTTGATTATGGATGATCCTGATGCACCTATTGGCATGTGGGACCATTGGATTTTGTTTAATATTCCAAGTAATGCTACTAAATTGGAGGAAAATCAGCAAATCCTGCCACATGGTACTAAAATGGGCAACAACAGCTGGAATCGTGGAAAATATGGTGGTCCTTGTCCACCTGATCGTGAGCACCGCTATTTCTTTAAGTTGTACGCGCTTGATTGTTTACTAGATTTAGCTGAAGGAGCTTCTAAGCAAACAATTGAAGCTGCTATGGAGGAAGGTCATATACTAGCTAAAGCAGAGCTTATTGGTCTTTATGATTTAAGTAAAAGAAGGAAGCAATCTTAAACCGGACTCTATGCTGACTGTTCGCTTACCTCATTGTTAGAATCTGGCTCGGATCCTATCGGAAAAAATATTTTTGGCAACTCGGTATTTGGATTGCCCTCTCTTGTTGAGCTTTTGGTATAAGCAGACTCTACTTTGGCAAAGCTCGTCTCTACCACATTTGTTGGTCCATCACTACTGGATTGAATTTGCTCAGAAAAATCCTTTTCGACAAATGCCAACTGTATAATTGGCAACTCCAAATATTTGAAAGCAACCTTGGTAATTGGAAAATCTTGTGGTAACTGCAAGTAAGCGCTGAGATTCGGTAATTTCATGATTTCTGTATAGTTGACCAAAGGCTGTTTGCGCTTTTGACCAGACAAACTCACTCCATTGCGCATTTGATGGGCAGCAAACGAATGCTTTCTTGCGATTCCATAATTTCTTGTTCTCCTAAAAACTCCGACATTCTTTTAGCTGTATAACTATGGCACTGTTAAGAAAGTAAACTGAGCACCTTAAGACATGCTAAGGCAAAGAAAGAGAAGAAGGTCACATCCAACTTATCAAAGCGTAACGCCAACCTCTTATTTTCCTTAACTTTCCCAAAAAAATGCTCAATATTAAACCTAGTATCATACTTTTCTTTGTCCTTTTCTTTGTCCTTTTCTTGCACTCCTGGACACACTGCTCCTTGCCTACGAGGAATAATAGGGTGTTTTCCTGCTTGGCGGATCAGTATACGAACCTCATAACAATCGTAACCTTTATCTGCTATTACATCCTCAACGTCTTGCCAGTTTCCACTAGACCAAAGCTTAGGAAATACCTTTTATCAGTTCGCTGGCCTTCTGATAGACAGGCACTTTTAAGGCAGCCAGGGGAGAGCCCAACATGAATTTTGGTGCTCACTCTATTGCGTACTCGACCTATGGATTGTGGCCCATTTTTTTTAAACAACCAGATCCATGGCGGTGCAGCCCAATAGTTGTACTATCTATCCAAGTAAATCCTAGCTTTAGAGCCTTCTTTTGTTGCAGTTGGTACACTAGAGACCAGAAAAGGCCATTCTCACTCCACCGCTTAAACAGCGTATAAACTGTATGCCAAGCACCAAAGCATTGAAGCAAGTCTCGCCAGCTAATTCCTGTTCTTAACACATACAAAATTGCACAGAAGAAATTATAGTACCCTTCTTTAGGAGGCCTGCCAGGGCGTTTGTAATGCATTGCGATTAACGGCTCTATCGTCTCTTTGAAAAATTCCTGTGATAGCGGAAAAAGGCGAGTATCCATATCAATAGCTCCTCTTCTAAACATTTAAGAAGAGGTTTACCATATCTACTACTTTGTTAACAGTGCCATAGCCAACCGTTATTAATTTGATTATAAATTAAGACAAATACGAAACAGGATATAGTCAATGACTTACTCCCTAGATATGCGCCAAAAAATACTCAAAATAAGACGTGAAGAATGTCTCAGCATGGCCAATGTTGCTAAATGCTTTGGAGTTGGTGTAGCCAGCGTGATGAGATGGTCCAACAATATTGAATGTATAAAAAAGCGCAAGAGATCAACCAAGATCGATATAGAAGCGCTTAAACAAGATGTGGAAGAGTATCCAGATGCTTACCAATATGAACGTGCCACTCGTCTTGGCGTAGGTGAACATTGCGTATGGTATGCCCTTAAACTTTTGAATGTAACCTATAAAAAACTCTACAGCATCCAAAGGCAACCCCAGAAAAACGCTCTGTTTTCTGCGAAGAGAAAAATAAACACAAGGAAAAGAACCGCACACTGGTGTTTATTGACGAAAGTGGCTTTGCTCATGACATGCCGCGCACTCACGGATACGCTACCAAAGGCAACCGCTGTTTTGGCACTCATGATTGGGGAGCCAAAGGCCGCACCAATGTAATCGGAGCTTTGCTGTTTGGGGTATTATAGCTATTAACAAATAATTTGATTACAGGAGGTGTTCGTTAAATAACCCTTCAATAGTTCCACCCAGGCGCCTCCTAATGGCTTTAGCCTGAGCCCATTTTTTCTCAATTGGATTGAGATCTGGAGAGTAAGGAGGTAGGTAAAGCAACCCATGGCCAGCATCCTCTATTGCTTTTTGCATTGCCACCCCCTTATGGAAGCTAGCGTTATCCATAATTACCACACTGTTGATAGGCAATTTTGGAATAAGATCTTGAATTACCCAGCTATTAAATATCTCTGTATCTACGTTGGTTTGAAATAGACTGACAGTCAATAATGTCCCAAACAGTAAAGCCCCAATTGCATTAGTACGCCCTTTTGCTCCCTAATTGTGAGTACCGAAACAGCGACTACCTTTGGTGGCGTATCCATGAGTGCGCGGCTATTCTCCTTATGATTCTTTATCTCTCGCAGAAAACAGAGTGTTTTTCTTGGTCCGCCTTGGGGTGATTTAGGGTTTTTTTATAGGTAACATTCAATCGCTTGAGGGCAAGCCAAACACAGTTGTGACTTACCTGCAACCTTTGAGCTCTTTCCTTAAGGTAGGCATCAGGATGCGCTTCCACATCAAGTTTCAACGCCTCCATATCAATTTTGGTAGCAGGTTTATTGCGCTTTGTTATGGATTCAAGTGTTTTTGACCAGCGCATGACACTAACCAAACTCACACCAAAACGTTTAGCTACCTTGCCATACTGAGACCCTCTTCTTGCCTCACTTTAAGTACTTTTCTGCGCATATCAATAGAGTAAGTCATCGGCTTAATTAAAATTTAAAAATAATTACTGAAATTATAGGCTATTTATTTGTTAATGGCTATACTATAATAGATCGTATACCTGGAAGATAGGAGAACCACAATGATTATAACTGTTGGGCCTTCTAAGCCCAAAACCGCTTTTTTCCCTAAATAGTATAAGCATTGTATAAAAATAGTATGAAGACAGTAAAATTATTTAAAGAGATTTACTCTACTTCAAAGTAAAATTTTTTTTATTTAATTTCATTACAGCTTTTAAATCATGAGTACTTTATCGGAAAAAAAGTGGTTTTGGGCTTAGAAGGCCAATTTGGAGGCCTTGTACCCCAAGCCTAAATGTTTACAAAAAGATAGTAGCCAACCACATCCGTATGTCCGAGTTCAGATAGAAGTGAGAATTTTTCATAGTGGGCGAACGCGCATTAAATAGCGCCGTAGTGAGCCCCTTGAAAACATAAAAAAAGGTCCCGAAGATAGGTTTGTAACAATCTAACTAGGAGACCTTTTATGCAAATCAAAGG
>CAMASM010000089.1 GCA_945860985.1 Candidatus Finniella inopinata | reverse complement strand
TTACGCTTACGGCCTATTGTATATCTGTCTACGCTTAATCCATGTTGTTTCCTCCATAAACCCAAGACTCGATACGTGATGTGCTGGGTCGGCACTTTCACGGTGACACTTTCAGTCACTAGTTAATAAGCGCCTCGTGGCGCACGTGCACTTTTACTCTGAAATTTTTAGGGATGCACCACTATTAGCTGGTGCACTTTTGCATTTTTATTTACACCCTTTACCTTGTTGTAGAGTATGTAAAGCGATTTGCTTACCTTCATAGAAAACTCTGACGGTTTTACCATCACTGGTTACCTCAACCATCTTGTTGACATAATCAAAGGGTACAGAATAAAAATTATGGTCTAAGATTATGTGGCAATCTTTATGGACCTTCCTCTGGCCTCTAAATTCCATGTGAAAAGGTTGTAATGGTAATGGCTTAAGCTGCTCTTTTTCTTTTGTCTTAAAAAGAACACGGGGTTTTTCTTTAGTGGTGCCGTGAATTCTTTCATTGCAATAATGATCTACCCATTCACGTAACTGACAGCTTAGGTCAATATAGCTCTGGAAGCTACGACCCGCAAAAAAGTTATTCTTAACGTATTTGATTCCCGCCTCAACCTTACCTTTTTCCTGTGGTTCTCGGACCCTGCAAGGCAAAGCATCAAAGCCATAGTGATCCGCAAATTGCTTATAGAGGCGTTGATAAATCGGCTCGTAAAAATGTGCCTCTAAAATCCCTGCTTTTAAGTTATCAATTTTGATAACTTGAGGGACGCCAGCAAAATACCGAAAGGCATGTTCATGGCAGCGGATAAAGGTTTCAACCGTTTGGTCAAAGACAACTTCGTAGTAATCAAGGCGAGAATAACTTAAACGCATGTTAAAGATCCAAGCCTTCTTTCGTTTATGATGATGGTGAGGATCAGGTACTAATCCGATATAACCAAAGTCAACCTGAGCCTCTTCGCCTGGGTTGCTATGAAAGCGTACACAAATCGCTGTAGAGCATTTGATCTGGCCCACATAGCGCTTCACGCTAGAATAAGCCATTGAGCAGCCAAGCTCTTTAAGCTTTTCGTGAATCCTTACAATACTTAAGTCAGCCTCTAAAAAAGAGACAATTTCTGCGTGATATTGGTTTAAGCGACTTGTTTTGCTTATCTCAGACGGTGTTTCTTGCCCTTGTTGTTCATATTTTTGAATAATTTTACGCACGGTTTTACGGTCTGTGCTGGTAACACGAGAAATCTCACTTTTAGTTTTTCCCTGTTTCCATAAGGTCAGTATCGTTGTGTACATGGCATATCCTATCATTGTTGCTCCAGAATAAGAGAACTTATTAGAAGCAGATTATCCTTTTTTCCTTCACTACTTCAGGGTGGGGATTTTTCGTTGCCTTTACCTGGGGATTTTATTTTGCCACTGACAATAAATTGCTGGAACCTCATTATCAACATACGGTTGCACGTATTTTGGAGAGCGATTGCCGCTATGTATTGGCTATACAAGACCAGATGCGTTTAAATTTTACTGGTCATAAAGCGAAGAGCGATCTTGGTATTATAGGGAGGACAGGGAACACAGATCAATATGGCCTGATTCAACATAGCGTTTTATGTGTCAGCGATCAAAATGAATCATTAGGATTAATGGATGTTCGATTTTTTGACTATAGTGAATTTGATACATCTGTGGATCGTTGGAAACGAGGTTTAGCAGAGAAAGCGAGTTGCTGCTGGCTTGATGGATTGCAAAAGATGAGGCAGCGGT
Organism: Candidatus Finniella inopinata; assembly: GCA_945860985.1. Classification (GTDB taxonomy): domain Bacteria; phylum Pseudomonadota; class Alphaproteobacteria; order Paracaedibacterales; family CAITNM01; genus CAITNM01. The sequence goes on along the minus strand of CAMASM010000089.1, from coordinate 3,706 downwards.
TAGGCATTACAAAGAGGAGGATTATTACTGTTGCTGATAGGGAGGGTGATTTTTATGAATTTTTACATCCTTTAATAGAAGGGAACGAAGAATTTGTTATACGTGCTCAACATGATCGTTATTTGAGTAGAGTTGGTGATCAGAAAGAAGGAGTAAAGTTGTGGGATCTTTTTGAACAATCTGCAGACCAAGGAACGATGGAAGCTAGTATTCAAGACGTTAACAGTCGAGAAATTAAAACAATTATTCTGCAAATAAAAGCAATCAGGGTTTTTGTTCCTGTTCCCAAAAGAATACCGAAAGGACAAAGAGAAGTTGATGGTTATAAAGCGTTTCAAATCAACGTTGTTATGGCTTATGGAGATGATCGTGAATGGGTTTTATTGACTTCTTTACCAATTAATACGTTCGAACAAATAAAAGAGGTTGTGGAAATCTATCAAGCTAGGTGGCATATCGAAGATTTTCATAAAGTCTTAAAGACAGGGTATCAAGTTGATGAAATTTATCTGCATAGTTCAAGACAAGCCATAGAAAATTTATTAGCCATAGCTTGTATTTCTGCTTGCCGTTTATATTGGATCATTTATATGGGTAGACATGAAGCCGATATTAAGGCTGACCAATTGTTCGAGACATTTGAGTGGAAGGCTATGTATGTTTTCTTCAAAGAAAAAATCCCAGATAACCCACCTCCATTATGCGATGTCATTCTAAAAATCGCACGTTTAGGAGGTTATAAACCCCGCCACAACGCTAAACCGCCAGGTATAAAAACCATGTGGATTGGATATCAGAAATTCACTGTCGCAGCTCAAATGTATCGAAATATGTCAACAAAAACTTAAGGCTAATTGGAAGGGCTTGCTCCCGTGATGGATAGCCCTTACGTTCTATAAGATCGTATAGGCTATTCATCATATGGAACTCCAAAGAAATACACACCATGTTTTTCGTATAATGTATCACTTTGTATGGATACCAAAATATCGCCGTAAAGTATTTGCAGAACCATATAGGACTGACCTAAAAAATATTATTGAGCAAATAGGCTATGATTATAACATTGAAATTGTAGAACTTGAGATTCCGGTAGATCATATTCACATGGTTGTAAGATCTGAGCCTAAAGTATCTCCATCAGATATCATGCAAGTAATCAAAAGTATCTCAGCGCGGCAATTTTTTAGGCTTTATCCTGATATTAAGAAAAAATATTTTTGGGGAGGTAAGTTGTGGACCCAAAGTTACTTTGTTGAGACAATTGGTAATGCTAATGAAGAAGTTATACGTGCATATGTAAAAAACCAAATCATCAACATGGATAAGGTCGAAGTAAAAAGTAGGCAATTGAAGTTATTTTAAAACTCGGTCGCTTGCGGCCGAGTTGTTTATACGTTACCTGGCACGAAAGTGAGCTGACGTCCAACGGGTCTTTAATTGCGAGAAAATAGGAAGAACCGAATTTATGAGGAAAAGCAAATGATGGCACGGAGAGTATCCAAGGCTGGTGCAGCCTCAGCAAAAACTGACAATTGGAATGCCATTGAGTGGCAATCTGTTGTGGCGTCTGTAAGTCGGCTTCAGATGCGTATCGCGAAAACTTATCGGGAAGGAAGATATGGTAAGGCAAAATCCTTACAACGTCTCCTAACCACCTCTTATCACGCTAAACTTTTAGCGGTGAGACGAGTTGTCCAAAATAAAGGGGCAAAAACACCGGATATGGATGGAATAATTTGGTCAACGCCACAACAAAAGATACAAGCAGCAAAAGAGCTAAGAAGACGAGGATACAAGCCTCAACCTCTTCGGCGCATTTATATTCCAAAGAAAAATGGGAAACTGCGCCCGTTATCAATTCCCTCAATGCAATGCCGAGGGCAACAAAGTTTATATCTTCTTGCTCTCGAACCCATTGCAGAAACAATAGCGGACAAGAATTCCTATGGTTTCAGACCTCTACGATCAACAGCAGATGCAGTTGAGCAATGTTTCAATATATTGTCTCGACGAAATGCTGCTCAGTACATCATGGAGGGGGATATTCGAGCGTGTTTCGATTCCATAAGCAAAACATGGATGCAAAATAATGTGCCGATGGACAAGCTTATGTTAACGAAATGGCTTGAAGCAGGCTATATCGATAAAGAACAATGGCATCCAACAGGACAAGGAACGCCGCAAGGCTCATTATGCAAAGCTTTGCATAATCCACCTTACGCGAAGAAAAGCATTATGCAAAGTAAAGTGCTCTATCTCGCTTAAATAAAGCACTATAGACCAACTAACTTCGCATAATTTCCAACCTACTTTATTCCAGATAGCCAAGAAAGCAGCGCTTGATCCTTATTCCAGTCAGGAAGATTGCTGTCAATCAGATCAGGATAAACATTTTCAATTGCCTTCCTTTTCATTTCAGTATCTGCCTTAGCGTAGATTTCTGTCGTTTTTAAATCAACATGGCCAAGGAAATCTCGGATATAAATGAGATTAACTCCTGCTTGTAATAAATGCATGGCCTTTGAGTGACGAAGCATGTGGTTCTTTACTTTCAGAGGTACGAGAGTTGATGTTTTTCTTGCAGAGGTAACATATTTTGAGATGATGTAAGTGACTCCTTCTTTTGTTAGCTTATGATGCTGATTGTTGATAAACAGTGGGTTTGCATTTTTCCAAGTTTTTTCCAGTCCATTTTCCAGGAGATAGCTCTGCAACAAAGAGGCTGTATTCTTCATGAGGGGAACTCGTCTGGTCTTATTCCCTTTGCCGGTTAGTGTGATGACTGATCTTGCAACAAATTAACTCATCCTTACCCATAAGTATTATTTAAAGCTTGAACAGCTAGAGTAAAATCTTTTAGCCTTTGCAGTCCAATCCATATGGCTGTAGGTCCAGGGTCTTTGTCTCTTTTACGATTTAAGAATCCACCTAATTTTGCTACCATTAATAAGATTGTTGCTATAGAAGGTGGTTTATTTGGTGGTTTTTCTTGTTTACTGATTTGGTAAATTGTTTTCCATTCCAAAGGCGAAAAAAAATAGCTCACAGTTTTTATTAGGATCAAAACGACTCAATAGAGTTAAGTACAAAATACGCCAAGCAATAATAAGATACAAGGCCAAACAAGGGCCGTATCTCTTATCACAGTTCAACTGGAGTTTTTCTACTTTGCAACCACTTTTTAAAACCCTAAAGAAAACTTCGATATACCATAGATAAGACCTCTTTTTCTAGCTTGTGTAAAATCTTCCTGTGGCGATAATAAGTAGTTCGACTAATGCCAACAATTTCTTGTCGCAACTCAAGGCTAACGCCTTCAGCGGCAAGCTTTTCCCAACGCTGTACTTGTTGTTGGTATTTTTGACGGTACACTTCCAAACATTCCTGTGTACGAGCGTAGGCATAGAGTTTATAAATATTCTTGTGCAATCCTTTGATTTGCATAAAGGTCTCCTAGTTAGATGGTTGCAAACCTATCTTTGAGACCTTTTTTTATACTTGCAAGGGGGCTCACTACGGCGCTACTTAATGCGCGTTCGCCCACTATGAAAAATTCTTGTTACTAACTAAAATATTATTCATATTTTTCACCATTTAAAGACACTTAGTTTTTTATAAACTCTGTTAGCAATAATTTTTCTCAATAATTTAAAATTTCAACTGGAACTAAAGCAAATCCAAGCTCCGCTGCCCTTTTTGCCAT
>CAMASM010000088.1 GCA_945860985.1 Candidatus Finniella inopinata | reverse complement strand
CAGATGTGAAAAATATGAAACAAGAGGAATTTGATGAAGTCATGGAAAATTACAATACAACACCCAGAAAATCTTTGGGATGGTTAACTCCTCTTGAGGCCTTTAATGAAAATTTACACCGTGTTGCACTTCGAACTTGAATGTGGCCTCAATAGTAAATCAGTGCAACCGCATTTATTTGAAAAAGCTACAAAATTTAAAGAGCGCTTTTATAACATTTTAGAGAAGATAGACATCTTTAAAAGCGAGGATTTATTGCTATTAGCCAATGGTTTTTTGGAAGAAGTGTACCGTGAGTTTCCTGATATGGTTCGTCTTCTTGACAAATATAAATGAAGTTGTCTCGAGTCATCCAGCTTTGCGCATAAAGAACTTTTCCCACAATAAATCTAGGGCGTAAACCATATTTTTAATCATTTCTTCATTATGGAATGGGGTTGCGGTTAATCGAAGACGTTCTTGGCCACGTGGTACAGTTGGATAATTGATTGGTTGTACATAAATACCAAAATCATTTAATAGGGCATCGGTAAAATCTTTGCAAATTTTGGCGTCCCCAATTACTACAGGAACAATGTGGCTTGGCGTTTGGTGGTAATTAACATTAGTTTTGCTTAAAAGATTTTTTAGTAAGTTAACATTTTGCCAAAGCTTTTGGCGCAAATCATCCGCTTGCTGCAATACATTTATTGAGCTGATGGCAGCGCTTGTTACCATTGGTGGTAGTGATGTGGTAAAAATAAATCCTAAAGCAAAACTTCGCACATAATCAACTAATGATTTTGATCCGGTAATGTAGCCGCCAATTACTCCAAAGGCTTTTGCGAAATTTGCTTGAATAACATCAATCCTATGGCTTTGGCCAAGGGAGTTGGCGAGGCCTGCGCCACCTTTGCCGTAAATACCAACCGCGTGTACTTCATCTAGGTAAGTTATGGCGTTATATTTTTTTGCTAAATCACAAATTGCTTCAATTGGGGCAAAGTCACCTTCCATAGAATATACCGAAACAAAGGTAATGAGCTTTGGTTGATTTAAAGGGTAACTTGCTAGTTGTTGGCGAAGTTGCCCCAGATTGTTGTGGGAAAAAATATGCTTGGGAGCTTTGCTGTGGCTAACACCTTGAATCATTGAAGCATGAATGCGTTCATCGCAAAAAACTACGCAATTTGGCAGCCCTTTGGCTAATGTACACAAGGTTGCTTCATTGGCAACATAACCAGATGTAAATATTAAACCAGCTTCTTTTTCATGTAATTTAGCAACTGTCTTTTCTAATTCAATATGCAAATGACCAGTTCCAGAAATATTTCTGGTACCGCCAGATCCAGCTCCATATGCGATTGCCGCTTTTGTTGCTGCTTCAATTACTGATGGGTGGTGACTCATTCCTAAGTAGTCATTACTACACCATACAACAACAGGCTTGGGACCGTTTTTAGAATGCCAAGTGGCTATAGGGGCTTGGTGTGCGTGGCGCTCCAAGTCAGCAAAAACACGGTAACGTCCCTCTGCTTTTAAGGTAACAAGTTCTTGTTCAAAAAAATTATCGTACGGCATGTTGGTTAGTGTGGCGGTTTTTATTGGAAACATAAAGCAGATTTTGTGCTAATACTATTAAAAGTTTTGAAAATTTAAAAATTCATGAATCTAGCAATTGCAGAAACAACAGAAACGCAAACAATTTTTTCAGTTACCGAACTTTCTAACTGTTTAAAGCGGGTGGTTGAATCACAATTTTCAACTGTTATGGTGCGTGGGGAAATTTCTGGCTATAAGCTGCATAGCTCAGGACATGCTTATTTTGCACTGCGTGATAGTGATTGTGTACTTGATGCAGTAATGTGGAGGGGCACTCGTAGTTCTGCGCCAATTCAGGATGGTTTAGAAGTTGTAGCTACAGGAAAGCTTACTACCTATGGCGGTAGATCAAAATACCAGATGGTGATTACCCACATTGAAGCAGCTGGTCAGGGGGCTCTGCTTAAAATTTTGCAAGATCGTAAAATTAAACTGCAAAAAGAAGGTTTGTTTGATAGAAAACGTGAGTTGCCAAAGTTTCCCAATTTAATTGGGGTGGTTACTTCACCAACAGGAGCAGTAATTCGCGATATTTTACATCGTTTAAATGATCGATTTCCGTGCAATTTATTAATCTGGCCAGTGGCGGTGCAGGGTCCTGGAGCGCCCGAGCAAATAGCTGCAGCAATTAATGGATTTAATTCATTACCTTTGCGCCCGGATGTTTTGATTGTTGCCCGTGGTGGTGGTAGCCTGGAAGATCTTTGGGCATTTAACGAAGAAATTGTTGTAAGGGCTGCGGCTAATAGTGATATACCAATTATTTCAGCTGTAGGCCATGAAACAGATACTACTTTAATTGATTTCGCTGCTGATAAACGCGCACCAACGCCAACGGCTGCGGCTGAGTTTGCAACTCCCGATCAACAGCATTTAAGGTTGTTTGTCAGTGAATCTGAAACGAGGCTTCAGCGTGTAATTTTGCAAATGCAAGAACGCTACAAGTTATTGTTTGAAAACATTAGTAACCGTATTCCTGATTTGCCATCTATAGTTATGGAAAAAGGTCAGCGTCTAGATGAATGGTTTGAGCGTTATCAGCGTTCAAGCATAGTTTTTTTAGATAGGTACTGCCAAAAGATGGATTCGATTAAAGTGCCAACTGCCACCAGAATTATTGAACAGTCAGGACAGCAATTGGAAAGTATATTTCAACCATTTGTACAAGTGTTTGCTAAGCTTTTTGCTGACAAAGAGCAGTCACTTAAATGGCAGGCAATGATGCTTAATCAAAACTCTTTTCAACGTACTTTGGAAAAAGGCTTTTGTTTGGTTGAGGGTGATGATGGAATTATTGCAAGTGCCAAAGCCTTAAAGAAGTTGGAAGAGGCAAGTATTAATTTTGCTGATGGTAAGGTCAAGGTAAGGCCAGTACGTCAGCGGGCAATGTTTTAGGAATTTTATGGAAAAAATAATTCAAGTAGGATCGTTAAATTTATGGACAGAAAGTTTTGGCGATCCAGCTAACCCAGCCATGATTTTGATTATGGGGGTAGCTGGGCAAGGTGTAATGTGGGGTGATTCATTTTGCACTAAACTTTCTAAGGATTTTTTTGTAATTCGTTATGATCATCGTGATGTTGGGCAATCATCGCATCTTAATTATATGCTGAAACCATATGGAATGCGTGATATGGCGGATGATGTGATAGGTATTCTTGATGGTTATTCCATTTCCAAAGCTCACCTAGTTGGTTCTTCTGTGGGGGGATACCTAGCGCAAATTTGTATGCAGCGTGCGCCTGAGCACTTATTGAGTGTCACGTTGTTAATGAGCACGGTTGATTTTTCAAGTATGACCAAAGCTATGATTGGAACATTGTCTGCAAATGATCTGCCGCCACCTACTAAAGAGGTTCTCTCTGGTTTAAAAGAGATTGGAAATATCGATACATCTAATTTTGATGTTTGGTTATCAAAAAGTTTAAGTTTAATGCGTTTACTTAATGGTAATGAAACAGAGTTTGTTGAATCTGAATGGGTTCCTTTATTAGAACGTGCTTATGCCCGGCGCAATCAAGGGGCTGTGCCAAGTTTAGTGCATAATCATGTAATGGCTTGTTCTCAAGGTCCAATGAGTTTTTATGATGTTAAGCCAGCTTGTCCGGTGCTTGTTCTTCATGGCAGTGCTGATACCATGTTGCCTGTGGCTCATGCTGAAAAGACTGCAAAGCATTATGATGCTGAATTGAAAATTATTGAAGGTATGGGGCATGCGCGTTCTAAAATTTTTGAGGATTCTTTAGTTGCGGTGCTGCAGCAGTATTGTGGAAAAATTGGCTAGTGTATTAATGAACCTTTACCTTGTAATGGTATCTTGAAATAATGATCGTGTGACGCTGTATCTGGATTTTATTTTTTGCTGTGAATAGTTTTGAATTTAATAAAATTTTAGCTAGTGTTCTTGTGGCGCTAATCTGTATGCAGGTTTTTAAAATTATTGCAGATGGTTTAGTGCATCCGGTTTATTTGCAGCAAAATATTTTGGGAATAGATGGTGGGGCAGAGGTGGCGACTGCCGATACTAATGCTAAGCTTTTAGAGCCAATTGGCCCAATGCTAGCTACCGCAAATGTTGCTAACGGAGAAAAAGTTGCTAAAAAATGTTTGCAGTGTCACAGTTTTGAAAAAGGTGGTTCTCATAAAACAGGGCCAAATTTGTGGGGTATTGTTATGAATGCGGTGGCTCATGTTGCTGATTACGTATATTCTCAAGGGATGAAGGCACATGGTGGCAAGTGGGATTATGAATCCCTAAATACTTATTTAAATAAGCCACGGGAATATATTAAAGGTACAAAAATGTCTTTTGTAGGGCTTTCAAATGCTCAAGAGCGTGCGGATTTAATTGCTTACATGCGAACTCAATCAGATAGTCCTGCTCCATTGCCTTGATACTAGCTGTGCTCTGTCCAAAACCTTTCTAAGGTGGCTGCTAACAATACGGGAACCTCTTCCATTGGATAATGGCCGCATGGTAGGCATATAAGCTGCGCTTTTCTAAAATCTAACATTACGGTTTGTTGCATGTGATCTGCGCTGTGGGTTGGCGCATCGTAATCTCCACAAATAACAAGAGTAGGAATATCAATACCACTTACCAAGTTACTAACGTCTGTTTCACAAAATGTTTGTAAGTAAGCTTTGCGGGCTGCAGGACTGGAACAGCTAAACCATTGTAATGCTTTACGTTCATAAAACCAGTCATGGTAGCGATTTTGCGTCATAAACTGCACAATTGCTTTGGCGTTAACCATGTCTCCTTTGATAATGGCTTCTAAGTGTAGTTTAACATCTTCCGGAACTGGGTTGCCGCAAGCTGGTACAGTGCACATTGCTATTATAGTTTTAATTCTGTCTGGTGCTTCAAGTGGTAGGTACTGGGCTATTTGTCCGCTCATGGAGTGACCAACTAAATGGAATTGATCAATTTTAAGTTGGTTAGCAATTTCTATAACATCTTTTGCGGATTCATCAAGGCTACAGTTACCATAAATAGATTTTGAAAGGCCGTATCCGCGTAAATCTACAAATACAAACTTATAAAGACCTGTATTTAAATAAGGTTTTAAATTGTCATAGCTTGTGTGGTCACTAAACCAATCATGCAGAAGAAAAACAGTTTCAGGTCCATTGCCATAGGTTGTGTATCCAAGTGTTTGCTGCATGAATTCATTCAAGTTTTCTAAATTTAGTTAATCATTTCATAATTTTTAAAAAAAGCAGCACAAAGATATTGAAGACAAGGGTATATGTGATTATATTGAGTTTCAAGGCGCGGAGGCGCGGCACTAGATTGTTCTGGTGATGTTTGAAAAGTCAAGAAGAGATTGTGAAAGGTAAGAGAGTCGGTGGAACGAATAATGGGTTCTCCGGTTCTTACTTTTATAAATTATAGATA
>CAMASM010000087.1 GCA_945860985.1 Candidatus Finniella inopinata | reverse complement strand
TGATTGAGGACTTCGATTGCCAAAGCTTCGCTATTTTCACTCTTTCCTCATAAGATAAGTGGTGATATTTTTCCAAATGCAACTCCATTTTTTTGTTTGTATTTCAACTAACATCTTATGGTGTTGCACTTCATTTTAGAACAGGCGGGTTACGTATCTTGTATTATAAGTGATTCCATCCCAGAAGAAGAATTAGATTTTTATATAAAAAATGAAAGACTACATATCCGTTTATTGAAAAGAGACCTGGATTCATTAACAAAAGAAAAACTAATTCAACGCTTAAAAAAAACTAATTTTTTTAAAGAGATAGATATTACCGTTGGATGTACTCAAACTTCTTCTGAGCTTCCTAAGATATCACGTGCCTTAAACTCCCAGGTCTCTCAACCTTCTCATGAAGTTTTGCCTGCTGGGGTTATTTACGATTCTCCTATTGCCGATCCTAAGTGGCCAAGATTTTCTGCCGGTTACAACAAACACCTAAAAAAGGCATATGGAAAAAGTATTTTCAATCTTTCGTTTGGAGAAAATTTATCTCTTCTACGTTATAGAACAGATGGATGGGCATATGAACTTGGGCTTCAGGCAGGAGTTTTTGGGTTGATGGACGTTGGCTCTTCCCCTACCAGGCTAATTAATTCAGATTATTTTGTGGGTGGTGGGATATCGATAGTTTATGACAGGAGATGGCAAAATCTATTTCAATTCTCTCACCTAAGTTCCCATTTAGGAGACGAGTTTTTAATCAGTAGACCAGATTATATCAATAAAAGAGTTAATTTGAGCTATGAAGCATTTAAATGGTTTACAGCTTATAAATTTAACTCTTTGCGACCATATGTAGGCTTCGGTTATTTAGTTCATCGAGACCCATCGACACTTAAGCCTTTTACTTTAGAAGCAGGAATAGATTATATTTCGGAAAAAAGTTTCTTATTTGATACGACAAAATATGTATTGGGCATACATACGCATTTTTGGGAGCAAAATAATTACAAATCAAGTTTTAATATTAGGACAGGACTGCAATTAGAAGACTCTTTATGGAGAGGCAGACATATGCAATTCTTGATTGAGTATTCCCAAGGAAAATCAAGACATGGACAATTCTATGCAAAAAATGAGCATTACATAGGTATTATGGTAGCTTTTTCAAACTGAGTATTAATTGCAAATCTGCCCTTCAATATATTTAGAAATTTAGTGAAACTCGACGGGGCAAGCCCCATGGTTTTACGATATATTTATAAAAAAAGCATTTCATATTTTTTAAGTATAAAAGTTTGTAACCATTACCCAATGCCGCTTCTTTAAGAAAAGACCACAATCTATTTTTGGTAAAAAACTTTTTTTTTAACGTAGAATTTATTACGTAAAAAAGGCCAATATGCCTCGTAAACTTAAACTAAACCGGAGGCTTTATGACTTTTAAAAAAACATTAAAATCCCTCATTATTGCGGGAGTTTTACTTTCCCCTTTATGCGCAGGAGAATTAAAAGTAAAGAATAATGCCACTACTCCTGTAAAAGTTACTGTACGGGCTAAAGAAAACCAAAGTGGCATCAGTCCATACATTATTAGTCAGATTGTTCTACCAAATGAAGAAATTACGGTAACAATAGACGAAAAAAAATTTAACGGAGTTACTTTTTCAGTTCAAGGAACTACAGTCACAGATCCCTCCATTGTCCCTTTAACAAGCAATGAATGCGTTTTAAGTGGCCATGAAGGGAGAGTTGTTATTACCCCTAAAAGTGACGGTACAGCATTGGTTTGTGGCGTGACCCAAATAAGTGGTTAAATAACTTTTTTAACTTAAGGGCTTTCCGGAGGAGTAAACCGGAAAGCCTTTTGCTAACGAGCTTCAACTCTTTAATTATTACAACAACAAGAACTTGCCTATAAGGCTGACTTTATAGTACCTTGCTGACAGCAAGTGCAACAGCCTTTACGAATTAATTATATGCTTAAAAAATTTAAAATATTAGCGGCCTTAGTGGCGTGTTTTATGAACGTCAACCCTGCAGTGCTTACATATAGTCAGGCCTTGGCTAATTGCAACAAACAAAATTTAAATATTCAAAAACCAGATTCTGATGGATGCGTTCAAACCTTGAACAAAAAAGGCCAAGTATCAGAAGGTTTTGATTATGCCATGCGAAAATTTTTAATATTCAGTAAGGGTAAGAGGGTTTTAGAAATTGGTGGTTGTTACGGTGATGTGATGTTGCTAGCCCTAAAGGAAAGTAAAACCACAAAATATGTGCTTAGCGATTTAGATGAGCGCCATTTATTTATTGCTGCCAAATGTTTGTATGAAAAAATCGAACAAAATTGGTTGGATCCCGATAGCTCGAATCAGGTAGAATTTGTCCAAGCTGACATTACCGACACCTTTCAGATACAAAAACTTGGTCAATACGATGTAATTTATGTGGGTAACGTTTTTCATCTTTTAACCCCCGACCAATTTGAATTGGCAGTTAAGAACCTATATCTGCTTTTAAAACCCAAAGGGCAGATATATATTACAGCGTTCAGTCCATATCTAAAACCATATAAAGATTTTATACCTGAGTATAAGAAAAGCGTAGAAACTGGCAAAAAATACCCAGGATTTATAAAATCTCTAGGTGATTATGTAAACATTGATGGGCCCATCCCACTGTCAATTAAAAATATGTTGAGAGATTCATTTTTTTCCTTAGATGTTAAAACCCTAAGAGGAACATTTCAGGATAATGGCTTCAAGATTTTAGAATGCAAATATGTGCCGTTTAGTCATAAATCAAAATTATGGAGTTATGACGGCCGAGAGTACGTGATTATTATTGCAGAAAAAGAAGCTAACTGAAGAAAGCTTTGTGGGTTATGCTGTTCATCTTTTTCTTGAAATTTCAGGCACTAACTTTTTAATATATTGCAAATCACTAAACATAAAGTTACACTAAACGAAACTTAGTGATGAATAGTGACGCATGCAACCTGCACGGCGTTTGATGCAAAATTTAGCAAGACTTGCCAATTCTGAGCATTGCCTATTCACGTCTCATGACTTGCGTGCACTATTGCCTGATTTATCTCAATCAGCTTTCAAAACCTTGTTGAGCCGTGTTGTGCAGGAAGAACTATTAGTACGTCTTTGTCGGGGATTGTATCTATATGAACAGGTTGCTCCATCTAATGGCTTACTGCTGTTTCATGCTGCTGCACGTTTGCGTGCAGATGGGTTTAACTATATCAGCCTAGAAACAGCATTGAGTGAAGCTGGAGTAATCTCACAAGTACCTATGAATTGGATATCTATAATGTCTTCCGGCCGTAGCAGCGTTATCTCTTGCGGTCCGTGGGGAACGATCGATTTTGTACACACACGGCAGCGGCCTGAAGAGTTAGCTGCACAACTGCATTACGACGCACGTTGTAAGTTATGGCGAGCTAGTGTGTCATTGGCATTGCGCGATATGCGTGCCACGCACCGTAACTTAGACTTGATTGATTGGAGTGCTGTAGATGAGCTTGTTTGATCAATTAGTGGATGAGGCATTAAAAAACCAACAAGGCCTGTCCACATTGCGTGTAGTCGTTGAGAAGGAATTGCTTCACCACGATATTTTGCGAGTGCTTAGCAGTACTGGTATGCTGGCACGGCTAACTTTTATCGGCGGAACTTGTTTACGTGCATGCTATGGATCCAATCGATTGAGTGAAGATCTCGACTTTACAGGCGGCGCAGACTTTAGCCGTGAAAGTTTGTCAGCGATGTCCCAGGTTCTAGTGGATAGCCTCAAGACAAAATACGGTCTTCAAGTTGAGGTAAGTGATCCTACTCAAGATGAAGGAAAGGTCAACACATGGAAGCTAAAGATGCAAACAAGACCCGACCGCATTAATGACTTGCCTGCTCAGCGCATCAATATCGATGTGTGTGCCATTGCAAGTTATCAAGTACGACCAATGATGTTGCTTAATCCATATGGAGTTGAGATGGGAACCAGTGGTTTGATTTTACAAGCAGAAAGTCGCGAGGAAATATTTGCTGACAAATTAGTGGCATTTGCTCTGCGTCCTAACCGTATCAAATATCGAGATTTATGGGACATAGCATGGTTGCATCAACAAGCTGTGAAACCGCAAACAGATTTGATACCACAAAAACTTAAAGATCACCACTGCCAGATGCAATATTTCTTGCGGCGGCTGGATGAACGCCAACACATGTTACAAGCAGACCCTAAAGTGGCTATAGAATTTCGTCAAGAAATGCGTCGGTTTCTACCTACCGAGTTAATTACTCAAACGTCAGATCAAGCATCATTTTGGGTTTTTTTGACTGGCCTAATGGATAACTTGTGTGCACAAGTTAGAAAATCTCTGAATAAAGAAAAGCCAAATTTTGGATTTCAGATGTGAAAACGCATATGTACGATGTTATCGTTATTGGTGCAGGTGCTGCTGGACTTATGGCAGCAGCAACCGCTGGCAAACGTGGTCGGCGGGTTATCTTAATTGAACACACAGGTAAAGTTGGTGAAAAAATCCGCATCTCGGGTGGGGGGCGAAGTAATTTTACCAACATTTTTGCAAGCCCTAAAAACTATATCAGCCGCAATCAACATTTTGCAAAATCAGCCTTAGCAAGCTACACTCAGCATGATTTTATTAAGCTTGTTGAATCATACAATATTGCCTACCATGAAAAGACTTTAGGCCAATTGTTTTGTGATGGCTCTTCCAAGCAAATTATCAACATGTTACTTACTGAATGCCAAAACGGCCAAGTTGAAGTTCAACTTAACTGTACGGTCACAAATATTACCAAAGGTGAACATTTTAAAGTTAGTACATCTGATGGCACACTTTCAGCCGAATCAGTAATTATTGCCACTGGTGGTTTATCAATTCCTCTAATGGGCGCCTCAGATTTCGGGTATAAAATTGCACGGCAATTTGGTCTTAAAGTTTTGGCGACTCAGCCTGCCTTGGTGCCTTTAAAAGTTGCTCCCCCTACCCTTACAATGTTTACAGCCCTTAGTGGCGTTTCTGTTGATGCAATAGTTTCATACCGTGATGTACAATTTCGTGAAAATATTTTATTTACCCACCGTGGTTTAAGTGGACCTGCAATTTTACAAATCTCCTCATATATGGAAAAATTTGCAAAAGAAGAAATTGCCATGAACTTACTACCAGACTTTGATTTGAAGAACGAATTTAAAATCAACCGAAACAGTAAACAAACCGTTGCGAATTTTTTGAAAAATTATTTCCCCAATCGCCTTATTGAAGCAATGGCAACACCTGATTATGGTGGACGTATAACTGAACTTAAAAACAATATCTTATTTAAAATTGCAGACTCCGCCACATTCAAGTTCGAAGTGCAACACGGTGTAAATTTTCATTAAAGGCCTCAAGAGGAGTTAACCATCCCAAAGATTTTCTGGGTGTTGTATTGTAATTTTCCATGACTTCATCAAATTCCTCTTGTTTCATATTTTTCACATCTG
>CAMASM010000086.1 GCA_945860985.1 Candidatus Finniella inopinata | reverse complement strand
AGATGTGAAAAATATGAAACAAGAGGAATTTGATGAAGTCATGGAAAATTACAATACAACACCCAGAAAATCTTTGGGATGGTTAACTCCTCTTGAGGCCTTTAATGAAAATTTACACCGTGTTGCACTTCGAACTTGAATGTGGCATCTGATGGTTTTATAGTCAAATTCTATAATGAATTTATGAAAAGCGTGGAATTTACATTGTGGAACAAAATTGATTTACTTGGAAATCAATTAACCCAGGAAATACGTGCCAGCAAGCAAGCAGAAGTTACTGCAGCAAAAGCAGCCTTTGCGCGTGATTTTGGCACTAAAACTTTAGATGAATTAGTTAAGCAAAAGCTAATTAAAGGTGATGAAGCAGACACAGTTGCAAGTGTAGTTTTACCAGTTGCGGTATTTAAGCTAGGGCAAACTCAGTATCGACAAGCTTTGGATAGCATTGATATCAGTGCAGCTCCCCCTTTTGCACCAATAATTACACAATACATAGGTAATTTACTGGGTAGGGGTGCAAGCGCATCAGTATCAAGTTCATCTTTATCTAGTTCATCTTTATCTAGTTCGTCTGCAGCAAGACGCCCTGCAACTGTTTCAAGTGCAGATCCCATTGCGGATGCAATGAGAAGGTTACGGAAAGGTCAGGATGACAGATTGACGAGAATAAAACACAAATCAGATATACTGTTAGCAGGGATTGCAGAGCATTACAGATTATTGAGAGATGCAAATGACATATACGCTAGAATTGAAAGATACGTTACCGCGTCGAGTGATAGTTCGAGGGATAGTCTAGCTGCAGCAGCGCTACCAGGGTTGACTGCACAGCTTAAGCTACCACTACATGGTGAAGATCACAGTATTGCTGAAATGGATAGTATTGTATCCGGATATAAAAACGGCTCTATAGTGACCAACATTATTTATGATTTCTTTAACCAGGTAGTAAAAGAATTGATAGGAAGTAATGCTGATTTAATGGCATTAGTTACAGCGTTAGATGATGCTACAGAACGAACATCATTTAACACAGGTTATATGGATGGAGGAAAGGTAGAGAACTTCACAGTTATAAATATGCTATTAAACGATGTGAGGATTGCACCGGCATGTTTTAGAGTAGTTTATGAGAATCTTGCTACTAGGCACAATAATTCTCATATAGCATTTGCTGCTGATGTGGTGCGAGGATTTTTGAATGAATTTCCTGCATTTTTTGCAGAAAAAGTTAATGCAGCACTTGATGAGGATTCTAGTGGTAGACCATCACCTGTAAGTGATGTTTCAACACCACCATCAGTGCTTAGGGAAGGTGGCAGTTCTGTTACCACTGCAGCTGCCGCAAGTCTACCACCTCCTCCAGAAGTACTGCTACATGCAAAATTAACTGAAGCAGCTACTCCTTTTGTGGAAAAATATTCACGGTTAGATGTTACAAGTCCGGATATTACTGACCAAAAAATGCTTCTAGTCATTGAATTCATTGAAACTACAGGCATTATTGACGCTAGATTACTAAGTGAAATCAAACGTCAGTATGAAACTGAGCTAAAAAGAATAAAAGGAGCTCAGCTACAAACTATTGTACGTGGCGATCTTAGCGGTTTCCAAACTCGCATGGCTGATACCTTTGAAAAAAGGCTATTAACTGACTTATTAAAACAAAAATCCACTGATCCAAGAGAAGTAGATTTATTAACTCTTTATGGTGAAAACCCAAGGCAAAAAGCAATAAGCACCCTTAGCGATGTTCATAAGGGACAGAATGAGTTAGTGCTTACGAAACGTTTGGAAAGATTATCTACAGATAGAACAAAAACTGGTTGGCTAGAAACCCAAATAGATGGCTTATGCGCGCAAGGTACAAAAGTCTTTGATTTTTCTAGCATATTGGGCAGTATAGCAGCAATGCCACAAGACCAATTTTTGGATAATTTCTTTGGTACTGCTACTGCATAATAAGTTCATTGGGCCAAAGTAAAGATTTAACAAAATTAATCTTTGCAACGGCCTAATGCCCAGCTACGATAAAGAAAAGTTGCAGTTAAAATTGTAGTGCCTGAAGCCTTGGTTTACATAGTATTTATTCTACTAATAGCCTTTATCATTTTGGGAGTTGCTTATCGGCGACTTCTTTTGCAAAAACAAATTATCGATGAAAATTTAGCTGCTTATCGCATTTTAGTCCATAACTTGCCGTTTTCTTGGTGCTGCTGGTCTATTGGTGAGGACAATGTAACGACCTCTCAAAATTTTCTTAAACTACTGGGGATTAACGACCACAAATCTTTTAACTTACAGGAAATTTTCAGGTTATTTGGACAATCATCATTAAGCCAATTTCAGCGCGCCCTACAACATCTTTATGCCTATGGAGGAGAATTTAGCCTACAATTAACCATTGACCAACCCCACGAGCGTGAACTAATTGTAAATGGCTATTTAATTGAATTTGAAAAATATCAAAAAGTTTTATCCCCTAAAAATATTGGTAACAAACAAATTATTATTTTAAGTTTGCAGGATGTTACATCTACTTCAAATGATTTAAGGCGCCAACAACGCCAATTTATTGAATTTGAACAAGAACTAGATATGCTGCGTCAATACGTTAGTAACCTACCAATGGCAATTTGGTTTCGTGATCCCCAAGGTAGAATTAAGCATTGCAATAGCTTTTACGCAAAAGCACTTGATACTTCAATAGCAAGGGTAGTTGCAGAAAGCCTAGAGATAACCAAGCGCCCAGTTGCAAACAATGAACAAACAGAAACTATTACTTCCCAACAACATGCTGTTATTAATGGCCAAAGACGCTTGCTTGAAATTCAAGAAATTCCTGTGCCTAAAAAAGGAATAATTGGATTTGCCAGAGATATTACTCAATTTGAGGAATGGCAAAGTGATCGCCAACGTGAAGAGCTAGCCCACAGAGAGATTTTGGAAAATCTTTCCGATTCAATTGCAATTTATGGCGCAAACACCCGCTTGCAGTATTTTAATTCGGCTTATTTAAAAATGTTTGGCTTTCAAGAATCATTTCTTTACAGTAAGCCTCAATTTGGTGAAATTTTAGAAGACCTTCGTACCAGACGAAAAATGCAGGAAGTTACTAACTTCCCACAACATAAGGAAAAACGCAACACTCTATTCAACACAGTTTTTGAGCCAATCCAGGAAATCCACCATCAACCTGATGGTTCATTTATTAAAATGACAGCTTGCCCTCATGGTATGGGTGGGCTTTTACTAGTATTTGAAGATATTACAGACAAATTGGCACTTGAAAGAGGATACAATACCCTTTTGGCAGTGCAAAAAGAAACTATTGATAATTTACACGAAGGGCTAGCCGTGGTTGGAAGTGACCTTCGTTTACGCCTTTACAATAAAGCTTTTAGTAAACTTCTAAAAATTAATGACGATCAATGCAAACCAGGAACTCACGTAAGTGATATTTTTCAATTAACAAAACCTCTACTACCAGATCAAGCTTTTAACTATTGGAGCAATCATATTTATGAACTTTGTGAAAATCGCTCCCCCACAAAAGAACTACTTGATTCAGCGAACAACCTAAAAATTCAAATCTCTTATATTCCACTGCCGGATGGCTCGCATTTATTTAGTTTTGTCGATATTTCAGACAGTTGGAAATTTGAGCAAACAATTAGAGAACGTAACGAAGCCTTGGAACAAGCAGACCATTTAAAAACTGATTTTATATCCCACGTATCTTATGAACTGCGAGCTCCACTTAATACGATTGCAGGTTTTATTGATATACTACGCAATCAATATTTTGGACCCTTAAATGAACGTCAAATTGATTATTGCCAAGGGATATCTGAGTCTAGCCAAAAATTAATGCAACTAATTAGTGACATGATTGATCTAGCAAGCATTGAAGCGGGTAAATTAACTCTGCATTACCATGAAATTGAATTGAAACAATTTTTAGAATCTTGTTCTGCACTCATTAGGAATCGTGCTTTTGATCAAGGAGCAGAGCTAACAATTACCAACAATTGCAATGCTGAAATATTTGGCGGCGACGAAAAACGCCTAAAACATGTTATGTTCAATTTGCTAAGTAATTCTTTAAAATTTACGCTACCTGGTGGGCGGATTAGCATTGTCGCATTTAATGTACAGGATCAGCCAAATATGATTGGGATAAGCGTGATTGATAATGGGGTGGGTATTAATGATTCCGATCAACAAAAAATATTTGAAATGTTTTCTAATGGATCTAGAATACACACCACAAAGAAGGGAGCTGGATTAGGCTTACCTTTAGTAAAAAGGTTAGTAGAGCTACACCAAGGTCAGGTATTTTTAGGTTCAAAAATTAATGAGGGCACGCAAGTAACGCTGTATCTTCCTATTCAGCAACCATCATTTTTGTAAACTACTTTAATTTACTCATACTCTTTCAGTAATAACACAGTTTTTAAAGAAACAAGCCAAACTACCATAGCCCATAATTGATGCACCAAGGCCAAAACTAAAGGCACGTTAAGTACCAAGGTCGCAATACCCAGCAGCACCTGAATAGATAACTTAATGGCAATCATCCTATATTTATTGCCATAGACCCCCCATAAAAACGCAACATATGAAACAGCTAATACTGCTAGAAATCTATGAATAAACTGCACCAGCGCTCCGTTATTAATGAAATTAAGCCAAATAGGAGTATAAAAATTCCACTCACCAGGCATCAAATCCCCTCCCATTAGCGGGAATGTATTATAGATTAGTCCGGCTTTTAGACCTGCGACAAAAGCTCCATAAACTATAGTTAGGCCAATTATTGCAAGCAATAGCGCATCTTTTATAAGTAATTTACCGAATCGTCTACCTTGGAATCGCCATAACGATACAGCAAGTACGCTTAAAATAAGCAGAGTCATAACTAAATGGGTGCACAAACGAATATGACTTACTGCAGGATCAGCTTTCAAACCGCTTTTAACCATCCACCAACCAATCGCTCCTTGAACCCCTCCAAGAGCAAAAACCACAGCAATACGCCAGCGCAACCAAGTTGGTATACTTTTAAACAACAATAAGAATGGAAAAAATGCTAAAATACCAACAAAGCGTCCCAACAAACGATGGCTGTATTCCCACCAGTAAATCTGCTTAAATTCCTTCAACTCCATGCCCTTGTTAATTTTTTGGTATTCGGGGGTTTGTTGGTAAAGTGAAAACTCTTCACCCCAAGCTTCATTTGTTAACGGAGGCAGCACAGACAATGGTTTCCACTGCACCATAGATAAACCCGAATGGGTCAGACGCGTCGCACCACCCACCATAACCATAAGCATAACGGCTAAAATCAACGATCTTAGCCACATTGAGACACAGTTCATAAAAGTATCTTAAACGCAGTGTGCAAGTTTTTATGCTGGACCCCGCGATCAAGCGTTGCCCCGTTGAAAAACGTGGGTCGCGGGGCGTCGAGTAGAAGGAACAATTCCATCCGACGTCCCGCAGCGAAGACCGCGGGGTCCACAAATTCACAAGACTTATAGGTAAAAACTTGCACACTATGTATCTTAAAATTTTTACTAAGACTAAGCGGATAGGAAGATTTGGGCAAGATAGTTTTTTAATAACTAATGCAGTGTGCGGGTTTTAATTGGCCAAAATAACCCATAAACTCCGCAGTTTCCCTACAACTTGATTGTAGGGTCCAGTGCATATAGTCAATATTTTTTGGAAAAATCTAATAATGATCAATTTACTGGACCCCAGATACCAAGTCTCTCAACGCGCTAACGCGCTGTTCGACTAGCTTCTGGGGAAACTAAGGTGAGTATAACTCATAAAAAAACCTGCACACTGCGTTAACTAACTAAAAAATCGAATACCCGCCACATTCAAGTTCGAAGTGCAACACGGTGTAAATTTTCATTAAAGGCCTCAAGAGGAGTTAACCATCCCAAAGATTTTCTGGGTGTTGTGTTGTAATTTTCCATGACTTCATCAAATTCCTCTTGTTTCATATTTTTCACATCTGTT
>CAMASM010000085.1 GCA_945860985.1 Candidatus Finniella inopinata | reverse complement strand
ATGGACTTGGACTTAGCAAGGCAGCAAAAAAAATCAAAAGCTGGCTTTGATATTACACCTAGATTTACACGAAAAGAGAGTACAATTGCTGGTATATATTTGGCATATATGCTTTTAAACTTTGAGCTTGCTAAAGCTAGCAGTGGTAGTGTTAGTTATAGGTCTCTTTGGGGGTAAAGGCTTGGGGGGGCAGATTTTTGCCCCTTATCTTAGTGATTATATCCAGATATTTCATGACCGCTGTTTTCACAAGCAAGTATTCCACCTTCAATTACATATATATTCGGATAGTTTTCAAAGTCGAATTTTAAAGCGGCTTGTATAGCGCGTTTACCAATATGGCATAGTATGTAAATGCTAGTGTTTTCATTTATATTATTTTTAGCGATAAAATCTGAAGGGCTTAGTTCATCAAGCGGGATATGAATGTGTTTACACTTAAGGTGTTTTTCTACATGTTCCATTTGAGTGCGAACATCTAGTATTATACCGTTATTTTCAATCTGCTTAAGTTGATTTGCATTAATGGTTTTAAATGTCATATAAACTTTGTTGTTTTGTGCAGCCTCACCAAGACCTGGGTTGTTTATGCGCAGGTCTTGGTGAAACCAAAATAGTAGATGATTAGTTAACTGATTCTTTAAATTCTTTACCAGCTTTAAAGGTAATACGATTACCAGCCGGAATATCGAGCTCAGCACCAGTACGAGGGTTACGACCTTTACGTGCCGGAGTTGCTTGAACATTAAAGCTGCCAAAGCCAACAAAGCGTGCATCTTTGCTTTCTTTTAATCCTGAAATAATGCCATCAAATACGGCATCAACTGCTTGCCCTGAATCTTTCTTGGTTAATCCAGTTTTAGTTGCTACAAAATCAATTAGGTCTTGTTTATTCATGAGGTTGTTCCTTTCTATTAATTGTTTGGTTATCAGTAGGACAAATGCTATCACGAAGATATCATTTCAGATAGAGGGTATTACGGAGATTTGAGGTAGCCTATTAAAGAATTTTTCTTTGCCTTTGCTGTTTTAGATGACTTTTTGTAATTTACTTTTGCATAATAGTCTGATTTAGAAATATTCCAGCGCTCTTCAAAATAATCTTTATATTTTTTAGTAATATCTTGAGATTTAATGAAAATAAGGTTTTCTGCATTATTAAATTCAGCAGAATGTGACCAATTGTACGAACCAGTAATAGTTTGGTTGTTATCAACGATAATGACTTTATTATGGGCAATTTTTACGGAATGATCAAAACGGATTTCAATTTGATTTTTAATTAAAGCCTCTATAGGTTCTTTGGAAGACTTTTGACTTTTTTGACTGTGATCTAAAACAATTCTCACGTTTACACCTCTGTTCTTTGCTTTAATTAAGGCATCGGTTAAAGGTTTGCTGGTAAATGAATATCCCAAAAGTAAAATACTTGATTGTGCGTTATTAATGTATTGTAAAATCTGAGGAAAGCAAGATTGATTAGGGGTAAAACAAACTCCTAAGTTTTCAATGTCAGATTGGGTGGCATTAGTATTTGTTGGTGGTGTTGATTTTATGATTGAGCTAAAATGATCATGGTTATTTTTGCATGCAGGAATGTTCTTAATTAGTAATGGGTACGAAAGAAGTCCGGCCGCAAATAGACCTAGCGCTGTTAAACTTTTGAGTATTTTCTTATTAGTTTTTTTTGTTGCCAAATCAACTCTCTAATTTTTTGAGTCACATGGCCTTTAATAACACGAATAACTTTTTGTTTAAACTACCTAATTAAGTGTTTGAAAAGGTAGTAGGGGATATTTTTAGAATGGCTTAATCTTTTACATTCCATAATTCATTTTACACCACATAATGAACCCTAAAATATTTTATTTAAGTCTATATACTTCAAAATTTTTTAATAAGGATTAGAATTTGTGCTGTATAATTAATAGTAAATATAAATAGTTAATATACTTTCAATACTTTTGGTATTTTTATGTGGTTAAGGGCTATGGGCTCAGTTCCAGGATAGCTACATAGATACTTGGATATCACTTTAATTTTCTACGTAAAATGCATTCTCAGTTTTTGTTAAAGTTAAATAAACTATATCTAAATAAGTGAAAAAGGACAGTTGCAGCCTACAATCCTTACCCCTAAGGTGTTGGTGTATGATTAACAACTGCAAAATTTTACTGATTTTTGCCGTTTGTCTGGTAAGCATTAAACCTGAAGAGTTTACTTATCAACAAGCGATAACGGGATGTGACGCCCTAAATTTAAAAATCCAAAAACCAGAAGCTGATGGTCGTGTTCAAACTTTAAACAAAAAAGGAGCTGTAACTGCACGTTTTGCCTATATAGAGCGAGAATTTTTAAAATTCGGTACGGGTAAGAAAATTATGGAAATAGGAGGTTGTTACGGAGATGTAATGCTACATGCCCTAAAGCAAAGCATGGCTACGCAATACGTACTCAGCGATTTAGATAGACGTCATTTGTTTATTGCCGCAAAGAAATTAGCCGAAAAAATTCAGAAAAACTGGTTAAAACCAGATAGTGTTAATCAAGTACATTTTGTCGAAGCTGATATTACTAATGCTGATCATGTGAAAAATTTTGATCAGTATGAGGCTATTCTTGTTGCTCGGGTGTTACATTTTTTCACTCCAGAACAGTTAGAATTAACGGTTAAGCATTTGTTTTTACTATTAAAACCTGGTGGGCGTGTATTTGTCATAGCGATTACTCCATACGTAAAACGCTTTCAAAAATTTATACCTGAATATGAAAGACGGGTAAAAGCGGGAGAAAAATATCCTGGATTTGTCAAATCGTTACGTGACTACGTTGATGCAGATGTAACTACACCAGCGCAGATTAAAAATCTTCACGGAGAGCCATTTTTATTTTTAGATGTGAACACTCTGCGAGAAGTATTTGTACACAATGGTTTCAATATTTTGGAATGTCATACCATTCCGCTTAATTACCAATCAATTTCATGGAGTTATGATGGGCGAGAAAACGTAATCTTAATCGCCCAAAAGGAGAAAGCTAGTTAGTAATTACTTAGGTAGACTTTGTTTGTTCATCATTTAGGAAAATGTGTATTTACTAATTTCTTGGAATATCCAAGTACGGCATCCACCCATTCAAAAGCAAGGGTAGAGCCAACATAATATGTATTCTTTTTCCCTTGCAACTCTTCCATACGCTCAAAAAATCCTTCTTGAATATCTTTATCTGTGACATGGGGAAAATAATCCCACTGCTTATGAGCTTTAATAGCTTGAGTTTTTGTCCCAAAATATTTTCCAAGGGCACTTTCTAAGCCAGAATGGATTGAGTCCATTGATAAAGAAAAAGGTTTTTTCCCAAGAGCATAAGAATCCAAAGAACCGTATCGATAGCTGGTACAAAGAGATTTTTTGGAATTCATTTGACTAATAACAGTAGGCTCTTTGTCGTTGATATCGTTTATATAGGTTTTATGACCAATAGCTTTTGCCGGTTCAAAAATAGTCACATGATAATCATTATATCTAATGCGTGCAAAAAGATCTTTTTCTTCGGAATCTAGCTCGGTAAGTCCTTGAAGGTGATCAGGTGGTACTGCCACAATCAATTTATCAAAATGAAATGTTTGGTCTGTTTTTGCGAGGCTATCGTAAGTGGTTACAAGAATTTCTTTTTGAATATCTTCTTTTTCTTCGTAAAGAATTTTTGTAACAGCATGGCCAGTTTTAACACAAAGACTGCTGGCCATTGTTTCTAACAATCCTTGATATCCTTCTTCTAATGTATCGATTTGAGCTCTTTTAAACAAAGCTGACAAACTAGATAACCTAGATTGTAATTCTGGAAGAACTAACTTTAGAGCATATGGCGTTGCTTGTTTTGCCATTGGGCCATAGCCATAAGCTTCTGAGGCAATCTTTATGCAATCCGCTAACAAAGGAAGATTTTGTGTTTTAATAAACTGGTCGATTGTTCCTGATAATATATTTTGTTCCTGAACCCCTGAAAATCCTACAGATGGGAAGGCAAGAGAAGAATACAATTTTGCGCCCCTGGCAAGATTCATTCCTTTTTGAAAAAAAGAATAATTTGACAAGTCAGAAACTTTCTTATTGGGAGATGACATGTGGTAAGCATCAGGAGAATCTGAAAACTTATGTCCTAAAGTCTTAGCTAATTCTCTGACATGAAGGTCACAAGAAGTAACAAACCTGGCTCCCAAATCACAGGGGCTTCCGTCAATGGAAACGGTGTGGCATTTTCCACCAATGCGTTCTTCCTTTTCCAAAACGGTAACATTGGTATAGCCATTTTGTTGTAAGTAATAAGCGGCAGATAATCCAGCAGCGCCTCCTCCCATAATTCCAATACGTGTTTCCTTGCCTAAGAAAGGATTGGATTTAGAGAGGAGTTCCTCAGTTAAATCTAAAGAAGCTGCATAACAAGCAACACTAAATATGTAAAAAAGTGTAATAAATGATTTCAACATTATAAACCTAAGTAAATATATTGCTACCAATTATTATTTTAGTACAAAAAAGTAAACAAATAGTTAATAAAAATAATATTTATGTAACCATTTTGTAGACTTTTATTTATAATTACGAAATTGGGGTTTATAGAAATACGATGATTCTCTGCTGCTCTGAGATGTACATATTACTTAGTAAACGCAGTGTGCAAGTTTTAATTGGCTGAAAATTTGTAAGTATTTATAATGCTTGAATTTCCTATTAGTTTCCCTACAATCAAGTCCTACTATCTCTTATTTACCTTGCGGCCCGGTTAACCCGTACTGTTTAAGCATGCCAAAGCCCGTCTCTGCGAGGACCCCAGCAAAGACTGGGGGACGTGGCAATCTAGTTAAACTAATCAATATGAAGTTAATCACTGGATCACCACACCCAACTCACGTGGGTTCGCGAAGACGGAAGTTCAGCTGTAGCTATAGCTCAATTGTAAGGTCATTTTGTACTTCTTGTATCCCAGGCACAGCGAAGGCGGCATTATTGGCCTCCTTGTATTCGAACCATGAACTAACTACGCCTGACAGATATACTTTTTTGTCTTCTATTTTTATCTTAATTTTATGAGCATGCAGTGCTGCATTCCTTTGAAACTCCCGTTCTATTTCCTTTTCAACAGCTTTGACGTTGATAATGGGGGAGGGTTTCAACGTAATTATATTCTCAACACCCTTGACTCCATAAAGAGAGCGAACATTCTCATATGATTTTACCCTTTGGGAGTCGAAATCTACTTGTCCACTAAGCGTCACAATGCCTTTATCAACAGTAACTTTTATAGCATCTGCGGGTAGGGCAACGTCCCATTCAATCACATCAACTGCAGCTTTTGCTATTTCTTTATCATTTCGTTGTAGGTGAGTAGATAGATTTACCTGGAGCTCATTAACTACACCTTTAACGCCCCATATTTTTTTTACGACGTCTACAGCGTGAATTTTTGCAAAGTAATTTGGAACTGATCCACTTAAAGTCACAATCCCTTCATCAACATCGACAATAACCCCCCCATCTTCTACCCAAATATCCAGTAAAAGTTTATTTTCTATGTCATTCTTCAATTTGTTATTATCCATGATCGTCCTCCAAAAAGTACTCTCCTGTGCATAATTTAAAAGCTTTGCATAAAGAATTGATAGGCAAAAAATATTTTTTTTTCACTTGCCCCAAGTATCAAGACTAATTTGTCATGTCTGAAGATTATGGCTAATAGTCTTACACAAAAATAATTCTATATTTTAATATAATATTGTTTTTCTAAAACAAGGGAACATGAACTAAATTTCTCTTAAAATGTTAAATTTTTCTTTGTTTTACCCAATAAAAATTTTTTTTTGATGATAC
The DNA here is from genome assembly GCA_945860985.1 of Candidatus Finniella inopinata. Lineage (GTDB taxonomy): Bacteria > Pseudomonadota > Alphaproteobacteria > Paracaedibacterales > CAITNM01 > CAITNM01. The sequence continues at coordinate 498 of CAMASM010000085.1, read as the reverse complement.
AAAAGAATCATAATTTTACTTATGGATTCTAATGTTTGTTTACATGGAGGACCTAGTTTCGCTAAAGTTATAACGATTTGGCAGAAATGGTGCAGATTTACGAAGATGGGTAAGGCAATTTTATTGGTTTTATTAAAAAATGTGTTTTTCAAAGAAAGAAAAAACTCGTGAGAAAACTGTATGAAAAATACATGATTTTTATTGGAATTTTTGGGCAGTTTGTATTCTATTCGCAATTTTATGAAATCATCAAAAATAAAAGTGCACGAGATGTTTCATTATTCGGATTCCTATGTGGACTTATTTCAGTATGCAGTTGGATGATTTATGGATTTGTAATAAAGGATAAGCCGCCTGTTCTAAAATGAAGTGCAACACCATAAGATGTTAGTTGAAATACAAACAAAAAAATGGAGTTGCATTTGGAAAAATATCACCACTTATCTTATGAGGAAAGAGTGAAAATAGCGAAGCTTTGGCAATCGAAGTCCTCAATCA
>CAMASM010000084.1 GCA_945860985.1 Candidatus Finniella inopinata | reverse complement strand
GATGTGAAAAATATGAAACAAGAGGAATTTGATGAAGTCATGGAAAATTACAATACAACACCCAGAAAATCTTTGGGATGGTTAACTCCTCTTGAGGCCTTTAATGAAAATTTACACCGTGTTGCACTTCGAACTTGAATGTGGCTTGTGAAGTTTGTGATAGTTGTAATGAGTTGGCAGTGCAATCTAATGTGAGAATAGTCGAGACTGAACCTCGCAGTTATTTAAAAAGTCAGTTTGATTACTTGTACACTACAATCCGCAGTTATTTAAAGGTTATTTATGAAAAATTATGTGGTAAATCAACAGAAGAGCAAAATTTTGATACTGAAGAATGTACAGATGAGTTTGTTGAAAAAGTAGAAGAAACTATAGCAGCTACGGAAGAAAATGTTGAGAATGCTGAGAAGGCTGAAGAGCAAAAAGAAGCCACAAGGAAAAGAGCTGCCGAAGAGACTTCACAGCAAAAAAAAGCTGGTGAAGAGAGATCTAAGAAAGCAGAAAAAGAACAAGCTGAAAGGAAGAATGCTAAAAAGGAAAAGGAAACTGCTAAAAACTCTGACTCAAAAGAAGATGGCGATGAAGACAAAACAGATGGGGGTAAATAAGTAAAATTAGTGAAACTCCACGGAGCAAGCTCCATGGTTTTACGATAGATTTATAAACATCAATCGCCTAGGCGGTTGATGTTTATCCATAATGTAGTTAGAAATATTCTGGAACGTATGATAGAAAGAGCTTACTAGATGCTACTTTCAACCCATGCCTTAATTTTTGTTTTTGGGTTCACGCCAACCATGTTGCTAACAGCTGAACCACCCTTAAATAAAATCATTGTCGGAATGCTGCGTATACCTAACTGACTAGCGATTTGTGGGTTTTGGTCAATATTAACTTTGACTATTTTTGCTTTGTCTGCAATTTCTGGTTCTAATTCTTGTAAAATAGGAGTTAACATTTTGCATGGGCCACACCATTCTGCCCAAAAATCCACAACTACAGGAACTAAAGATTGGGTAACTTCTTTTTCAAAGGTTGCATCGGTGACTTCTAACATTAGTATTCTCCTATAGTTTTAAATTTTTTTATGTGACGAATTTTTTTTATAGCTCTTACGTTTATCTTTGACAATACTTGACTTACTATTTTCTTTTTGCTTTGTTTCTTTTTTTTCATTATCTTTTTGTTTTACAGGTAGTGCTTTCTCCCTAACCAAAGTAAAACCAATTGAACAAAGTACAGGATCAGCATTACTAACCAGTACCTTTACTTGGTTGCCGACTTGATAAGTTTTGCGAGTACGCCTACCGGTATAACAATATGAAGATTCATTAAATACAAAATAATCACCGCCAAGTTCGTGCTTAGGAATGAATCCTTGTGCACCTATTTGATCAATCTCAACAAATATTCCAGGTACGCCAACTCCAACTATTGTACCGTTGAACACTTCCCCCAAATGATCCTTCATGTAATGGGCCATAAAGCGATCGTTCACCTCTCGCTCAGCTTCCATGGCAGTTCGTTCAGTTTTTGAAATGTGTTCACTGATTTCTGCTAAGTCTTCTAGTTCTATATTTGGATGTTTTTTATCATCAAGCTCTAAGGCGGCAATCAATGACCTGTGCACTATCAAATCAGCATATCTTCTGATAGGAGAAGTGAAGTGGCAGTAAGCAGTTAAGTTTAAACCGAAATGTCCCATATTTTGGGGGCCGTAGCGTGCTTGTGCCTGAGACCTTAATACTAACTCATTAAACAACCTAAAATAGGGGCGTTCTTTTGCAAGGCTCAACAAATCGTTAATGCCGCCGATAACGTTCGTTCCTGTAAATTTTTTAACTTCAAGCTTTAGTCCCTTGGCTAAGGTATACAAGTTTTGCAGGCGAGTTTTATCGGGGCGTTCATGAATTCTATAAATAGTTGGCCAGTCTCTGGCTTGTAAAGTTTTGGCTGCGGCAACGTTGGCGGTAATCATGAATTCTTCAATTAGTTGGTGGCTTTGTAGGCGATTTTTTGCGATAACTGCTTTAATACTGCCATTATCAGCTAGATCAAACGAGTTTTCAACTTTTTCAATTTGAATGGTGCCACGTAAATCACGGGATTTTTTAAGGCTTTGGTAGCAACCATAAAGAGGCATTATGACATTATCAAGTAATGGCTTGGTCGTTTTATCGGTGGTGCCATCAATTGCTTTTTCAACTTGGTTATAAGTTAACCGGGCAATGGAACGCATTAGGGCGCGCTTGAACTTAAAAGATTTTAGTTTTCCATCTTTGCTGATTATCATATCTACGGCTAGACAAGCACGATCCTCATTGGGGCGTAATGAGCATAAATTATTACTTAAATGTTCCGGCAACATTGGTACGACTCGGTCTATAAAATAAACAGAGTTACCCCGCAAATGAGCTTCTTTATCTAACGCATCACCTGATTTTACATAATGGCTAACATCAGCAATTGCAACTACGGCACGCCAACCCCCTTGATTTTTAGGATCAGGGTCACTTGCTGCATAAACCGCATCATCAAAATCCCTGGCATCTTCACCGTCTATGGTAACTAAAGGTAGGTTACGCAAATCAACACGTTTACCAAGCTCCGGTACACCACCTTTGTCTGCTAAATGCTGCGCTTCATCGCTAAAAACATGGGGTATGCTGTAGTTATGAATTCCCATTAATGCATAAGTTCTTGGGGATAGTATAGAGCCAAGGTTGCGAATAAAATGAAATTCCCCTTGGTGATTGACTGTATAAACAATTACATCGTTTTCATTAAAGTTTTTTGATTGTGCGTAGTCTATGTATATGCCAGAAAACGGATCTTTTCTGTGACACTGAGCTAAACGTCCACCTTGAGAATTAGGTACAAAAACTCCAACGCGTTGTTTGATTTCCTTAGCACCTAAAAATGAATGACGATCGTGTCGGCGGTCTTTGTGGCCACGAACATAGTTCCCCCCATGCTCACCTTTGTGTCTTAGCTTTTTCGTATATTTGCTTCGACTTTTCTCCATTAAAACAACATACTCACTCTAATATTGATTGAATGTATAGTTGGGTGGTAAACAAATTTACGTTTTTGCCCACCTACGGGGTAGGAGTTATTTCTTGGGTTGGTTTGGCCTGGCACATGAATTAAGTACTCGCACCCTATCATAACTCTATCTGTAATAAGATAATTTGCTCCACCACCGCCACTAACACCTGCCAGAGTTTTGCTATAGTTTTCATTACCTTCCGTTAGACCTTTATACTTTAAGGTTGTTGTAACCCATGCATAACCAGCCTTAGCATAAAGCATTAACTTAGGAGTCATCATTGTGCCTAAAATAGCAAATCCACCAAATGTATATGGGTTAGCGATTTCTACATTACCTTCTGGCTGGCCACCGGCAGCTTGTAAATTGTAGCTAGTCTTTGATTGGTTCATTGCTACGCTAACTTCGCCTCCAACTACCGCTTTAGTTTTTTCAACCTGATTTAACAAACCAAAACTTAATCCAAATGAGGTAGCCAATTCACCTTTTGTTTCTTTACCAACAGCACCAGTATTGTTTGTGTAATCATGATTTTGACTAGTATAACGGCAGCCTAAATTAACGGAAGCAAATATACCACGCACAGGGGCTGCGGCTAATGGTGCAGAAATTAAAGCGATTACTATTAATTTTTTAACACAGTTTGTGAATTTTAACATACCTGAATTAATCATTTTTTAACCTATATTGAGATACATTGATATTTAAGAACAGTTCTTCAGATACTACTTCAAGGCATCCACATAAAGCCCAAAAGGATGCTAATGGCGAAGCTATATCTGCTGCAAGGTTGGAGCCAAGGCGGGTGGCCCACCCTTTATTTGGGCGGGGGTGGGGGGAGGAACCGTATACCATCAAAAAGTTAATCATTCGTTAATCCTTGTGAAAAAACTTATACACTGCTTTTTAGAAAAATTAATATAAAAATATTTTCAACTTTGATTAATCATAAGCGTAGAGCTTCAACAGGGTCAAGGCGAGATGCACGATAAGCAGGATAAAAGGTAGCCAAAAAAGTTAAAACTAAAGATATCGCAGCAACTAAAATAACTTCCTCCCATATAATCTTTGCGGGTAGTTTGCTTAGGAAATAAACTTCAGCATTAAATAATTCAGTGCCAATTAGCCTTTCAATTAGTTTGCGGATTTTTTCAATATTGTGTGCAAAACCTACCCCGAGTAACATGCCAATTGCTGTGCCTCCAATGCCAATGCAAGATCCAGTTAAAAAGAAAATTCTTAAAATATTTCCTTTGCTAGCCCCCATGGTACGCAAAATTGCAATATCTCGGGTTTTATCTTTCACTAACATGATCAGGCTTGAGATAACGTTAAAAGCAGCAATTATAATAATTAAGGTTAGTATTATGAACATAACATTTTTTTCAACCTGAACTGCTTGAAAAATCTGGCTGTCGCTATGTTGCCAATCTACAATCTCAAAAGCTGGCGGTATTTTTTGCTGTAAATCGTCAATGACTTGTTTGCTTGATTTTAAGTCTTTTAAAAAGATATCAATATGGTTGATTGTGTTGTCGCAATTGAAAAAGTGCTGCGCCGTATCTAAAGGTAAAAACACCATGTTCTTATCAAACTCATGCATGCCGATTTCAAAAATTGCAACTATTTCAAAGGTTGCTTGTTTTGGCATGCTACCAAAGGGAGTTTTTGCGCCATCAGGTAACAGTAAAGTAAGATTTTGCCCTATGTGTGCATTAATTGAATGGGCTATACGACTGCCAATAGCAATTTTTTTACCTTCAAATTTTTCGAAGCTGCCTTTTAAATTTTCGTTATTAATTGCAGGTCGATGCAGCAAATCACTAGCGCGCATGCCTAACACGCCAATACCGCGAGCTTGACCATAAAATGTAGCGATCGCTTGTTTTTCTAAAACTGGGTAAGCAAATTCTACCTTTTCATTTGTTTTAGTAATTTCTAAAGTATCTCCCCAATTTTGTTGGGACAATCCGCACATGACCATAACGTGCCCACGCATACCCACAAGTTTTTGGTAAAGCTCTGCACGAAAACCGTTCATAACAGCCATAACAATAATTAAAGTAGCAACCCCTAAAGCAATACCAATAAATGAAAAGCCAGCAATGACTGATACAAAACCTTCTTGGCGGGGGGATTTTAAATAGCGGAAAGCAACAGTACGTTCGAACAAATTAAACATAATATCCAAAATTAGGGGAGACAACAATTTTACATATAACTTTATAGCATAGTTGTGTGTTGGAAGTAGATGTCTAATTAAGCAGCAATTCATTAAAAATTGCTGCTTATGGATAGTTGGTTATTTATGAACCAGGTTACCTGGCAGGTGGGTTAGCTCCTGCTTGCAAGTCTCTTGCAATTGCAATCATTTCTTCTGTATGTTCTTTTTCAAGCATACTAAGCATTGTATCAAAAATAATTTCATCTGAAGCACCAGCTGGAGCCTTAGCGGTTGCGGCATCTACTAACCTCAGTTCGGGATTAGATAGTTCAGTTTAATGGCAGGTTTTTTATGCTTAAAAATATAAGCAACCAGGGTTGAGAAAATGTGAATAAAGCCATTGATAAAGGAACGGTGCCGTGTATGACTTATTTGAAAATCTTCCTTTAATACACCATTAACTGTTTCAATAATGGAACGTTTACGCAGCAGTATTTTCTCATGCAAAGACATGAGTTTATTCTGCATCTTTTTCTTAATTCCAGTCACAAACTTGAGGCCCCTTTCATACAAGTCAAGGAACAAATCCTTATCGATATAACCTTTATCGCCAAATAACAAGCCGACAAGCTTCTTTGTTAGCTCTCTTACCGGTTTACGATCATCAATATTTCCGGGAGTTAAAAAAGCATTTAAAAGTTCGCCTTTTTCATTGATTAACAGGTGCAACTTGAAGCCAAAAAACCAACCCATGGTGCTTTTGCCTCTTGCAGTCAAATCTTTGAATACCTTGTGTTTGTAAATGCGCTTGTTGTGGCACACTGGGATAGGAGTTGAGTCTACATATCCAATACCTGTGTGTTTTGCCATGGCACACAAGATCATAAGCATAGCGTAAAAATGACCTAGGCACCTTTGTTGTAGTTCTATGAAACGATTATAGCTTGGGAGAGTAGGAAATTCAGAGGTGTATTGCTGCAGATAGCTTGCGTAAAAGTACTTAAAATTTTTGGCGGGTGATTGGTGAAAAAGCAAAACAATCGTCATAATTTCGCTAATTTCTAGGCATGGAGTGCGAGTTGGCTGCCTGTTTTTAGGAAGGACCTGTGAATTAAAATATTGTTCATATTGTTTACAAAAATCATCAACTACTACGTACAATTTTGTGATATCTTTTTTCATGGGAAGGGCTTTAGGTTGAATTTGTGATAACTTTTATCTAAAGAGCCTTCCTATCCTTTGTAAACACTT
>CAMASM010000083.1 GCA_945860985.1 Candidatus Finniella inopinata | reverse complement strand
AAGCACCTCGTAGATTAGACAGAAATGCGCTTGCACGTGTTTTGGCGGATGAAACAGAGCAGCGCGCACGTTCATTTGCGGCAATGAAGCGCATGAATCAGAAAAAAATGCGTCAATTAAATGGCCAGCAAAACCAAGACACTAAAGTTGTCAGGGAAGTAATTATTCCTGAAACAATAACTGTTGGTGAGCTTGCTAACCGTATGGCAATTCGCTCTGGTGATGTCGTTAAATCACTAATGAAATTAGGAATGATGGTTACTATAAACCAAGTCATTGATGCTGATACTGCTGAGCTTCTTTGTGGTGAATTTGGCCATACAGCTAAACGTGTTTCGGATGCGGATATTGAAATTGGTTTAAGAGGACCAGAAGATACAGCTGAAAATCTAGTTGCCCGTGCACCAATCGTGACAGTGATGGGGCACGTTGACCATGGTAAAACATCTTTACTTGATGCTCTACGTAAGACAGATGTGGTTTCAGGTGAAGCAGGTGGTATTACTCAACATATCGGCGCCTATCAGGTGACTATGGCATCTGGTAAAAAAATTACGTTCATTGATACACCAGGTCATGCGGCATTTAGTGAAATGCGTGCCCGAGGAGCAAATGTTACCGATGTTGTTGTGCTTGTAGTTGCAGCTGATGATGGCATTATGGAACAAACTATAGAAGCCATTAACCACGCTAAAGCAGCCGGTGTTTCAATTGTTGTTGCAATTAATAAGATTGATAAACCAGGAGCTAATCCTGAACGTGTGCGTAGCGAATTACTTAACCACGATATAATTTTAGAAGAGTTTGGTGGTGATGTATTGAGCGTTGAGGTTTCTGCAAAACAACAGCTTAATCTTGAAAAATTAGAAGAAATAATTCTATTACAAGCCGAGGTGACTGAGCCAAAAGCCAATCCGAATCGTAGTGCAATAGGTGCTGTAGTTGAAGCTAAAATTGATCGTGGTCGTGGTACAGTTGTAACTTTGTTGGTGCAAAATGGAACATTGAGAGTTGGTGATATTGTTGTTGCTGGGTCTGAATGGGGTAAAGTACGTGCTATGGTTGATGATCACGGCAAAAATATTCAAGAAGCTGGCCCTTCTACCCCTGTTGAAGTTCTAGGTATTAACGGCGTTCCTATGGCAGGACTTGAATTTTTAGTGGTTGAAAGCGAAGCTAAAGCTCGCGAAATTACGGAGTCTCGTGTACACAGAAAACGTGATTTGATGGCTAAATCTAGCGTTAAAACTTCAATGGAATCAATCATGAGTCAAATTGCGGCTGGAGATATTAAAGAATTCCCAGTGGTGATTAAGACTGATGTTCAAGGTTCACTAGAAGCTATAAGCGCTAGCCTATTGAAGTTAAGCGGTTCTGAGGTGGCTCCACGTATTCTGCATGGCGGAGTTGGTGGAATTAACGAGAGTGACGTTACTCTTGCTAGCGCCTCTAGAGGTATCATTATTGGGTTTAACGTTCGCGCAAACCCCCAGGCACGTGATTTGGCAAGAAGAGATGGTTTAGATATTCGTTATTATTCTATTATTTACGATGTAATTGATGATATTAAAACAATGCTAAGTGGCTTGTTAGCACCAACACTTAAAGAAAAATATCTTGGGAATTCAGAAATTCGCAGTGTATTTAACATTACTGGTATTGGTAAAGTTGCCGGTTGTTATATTACAGAAGGTGTTGTTAAGCGCGGAGCAAAAGTACGCCTATTACGTGAAAATGTAGTAATTCACGAAGGAACTTTGAAAACTTTAAAACGCTTTAAGGATGAAGTTAAAGAAGTCAAAGAATCGTTTGAATGTGGTATGGCCTTTGAAAACTATAACGATATCCGTGAAGGCGATATCATTGAGTGTTTTGAGATTGAATCAATAGCACGGAAAATATAAAATTTAGTCCGTATTAAAGATTTTACTTACTGCCTTCTTTATGTTTTTGATATTTATGTCAGGTGTGAATCTTTTCCAGCTGACATTATCAGAAGCTATTTCGAGGCCCCAATAGCCAAGAATATCTTTTTGTCCCCCAAAACGGATGTCTCGTAATATCATAGAATTGCCTTCACGTGCTGGTAGTACCCAACCATCGGTAAACCAATAAAAGATCTCAACTTCCCTTTTATTTATGATGTCTATAGGAACATATACTTTTTCAAAAGTTTCCCAAAAGAGGCCTGTTGACGACCCCGTAGCAGTGCCCCAAAAAGCTATGTGAATTTTTTGATCTTCCTCTACAATAATTTTGTAACAAAAAGCGGATACTGGAAAAGCTTCTACTCTTCTACAATTAGAAAATTTTTTTAAGGAGCGAACATAAGCGATATGTTTATCGCGTGAGATAATTCCCGTAAACAAATAGCAACTTGTCAGAAGTAACATTATCGCAGCTAAAATTTGCGAGAATCTAAGATTTTTTTTAATGAAAAATCCTGTGATAACAGATAAAAGCAAAGGTATAGAATAAAAAAGATCAACTATATGAATAGCACAAAAACTGAAACGATGATTAGAAAATGGTGCGAGTAGTTGCGTGCCATACACAGTAAAAACATCCAGAAGTGGATGAGTAATTAATGCCCAAAACCATAGCCCTATCCAGGTTGCAAGTAGTTGTTGCTTGTATAGTTTATTACAAATCCATCCCATAATTGGAGCAACTACTGGAGCAAAAAATAAAGAGTGGGTAATTCCACGGTGATGTAGCATTTCAGCGCAAATATCACTAGAAAAACGTACTAGAACATCAGCATCAGGAAGCATACCTATAAGCGCTCCATAAATTAAAGCTTTACGCCCTAAGTTGTGTTGAAACCCAACTTGCCCAACGGCTGCTCCTAGTATCCCTTGTGTAATCAAGTCCATGCTATTTAGAAATTATTTCTAGCTGTTATACAACACAGCGTACAACTTTATATAGTGCTTTACTATTCTAGGACTAAACAGCTTTTATCTTGGATTGTAAAAATATTAAAATTGCCTTGAAAAAATTGTCAAAAACCGTTAGTTATAGAGGAATACATTCAGAATTTATAAATTTTAGGAGTTGTCATGACACAGGCCGTTGCATTAAAAGCGGAAAAGCGTGAAGGTACTGGAACTGGTGTTGCGCGAGCTTTGCGTCGTGTTGGGAAGGTTCCTGGTGTTGTCTATGGTGGAGAAAGTGAGCCACAGTCAATAGTTATTGATTTAAAAACTGTAAATGGTGAAATAAATAAGGCTGGTTTTTTTAGTCGCGTTTATACATTGGAAGTTGGTAAAGAGAATATTCAAGTGATTGCGCGTGATGTACAGTTTCACCCAGTTACAGATGTTGCTTTGCACATTGATTTTCAAAGGATAAGTAAAGATTCAAAAATTAACGTTTCTGTTCCTGTGGAATATATTAACGAGGATAAGTGCCCAGGATTAAAACTTGGCGGTATGTTGAACGTGATTGTTCATAACCTTGATGTTGTTTGTCCAGCGAACGATATTCCAACTAAAGTCACAGTTGATTTGGCAGGTGTTAATATTAACCAGAGCATTCACTTAAACACAATTGAATTACCAAAAGGGGTTAAGGCGGCAAATGCGGCTCGTGATTATACTTTGGTAACAGTAGTGGCTCCGTCAGCAGATAAATCAGAAGAAAAAACTTCTGCTTAATTAAATGTCTATTATGTTATTGTGTGTTGGCCTGGGAAATCCAGGCCAACAGTATTTAATGACCAGGCATAATATTGGGTTTATGGCGTTAGATGCTATTTCTCAGTCCTACGATTTCCCTACTTTTAAAAAAAAATTTCAAGGCGAATATGCTGAGCGCAAATTTGGTGATGTTTCTCTAGGTTTATTAAAACCACAGACATATATGAATTTGTCAGGCGCCTCTGTTCAGTCAGCCATGGCCTTTTATAAATTAAAACCAGAAAATTTGTTAGTTATTCATGATGATCTTGATCTAGTGCCTGGGCAAATTAAGGTTAAGCTTGGTGGTGGCGCAGGAGGGCATAACGGTCTTAAAAGTATTGACCAAACAATTGGTAATAATTATTGGAGGCTAAGGCTTGGTATTGGCCATCCTGGGGATAGGTATCTGGTTACTAATCATGTGCTTTCAGCTTTCCAAAGTACAGATTATGATTGGTTGGCAAGTCTTTTGCAAAAAATAGCTCAAGAATTTGCGCACTTGAAAAGTGAAAAAATGGAAACTTGGCTTAGGCGCTTAACAGTATGAAAGAAATTTATTATATTGTTGGTAGCCTTGAAGTTGGTGGTGCCGAACGACATTTAAGTCAGGTATTACCTGCTTTAAAAGCAAAGGGGTTTGATATAAAGATAATAGTGCTTTCCAATAAAGCTCTATTGGCTCCAATTTTTGAGAAAGCAGGTATACCAGTATTTATCGCTCCTGATATTGATTTTTTGCCAAAAATTATGCGTAGGCCTCTATCCCTTTTTATATCAATAGTTAGGCTTGTTACTAGTTTTTTTAAAAACCGTACTGCAGTTCGGCACACCTTTTTACCTGAGGCATACTTACTTACAGCTTTTGCAGCTCGTTTATCCTTTTTTAAAGGTGTATTGATAATGAGTCGTCGTAGTTTAAATAACTACCAGCAGCGTCGTTTTGTGCTTGGGAAGCTAGAAAAAATTTTTCATCGTTTTACTACTTTTGCTTTGGGTAATAGTAATGCTGTTATTCAACAGCTTTACGAAGAAGGTTTTTCTAAAGAAAAAGTACATTTAATTTATAACGGTATTAAAACGTCCCTGTTTCAGAATTTACCACCTAAATTAGAGCTTAGAAATGTTCTAGGTTTAGATTCTGAATCCTTAATTTTTGTTATTGTTGCTAATCTTATACCGTATAAAGGTCATATAGATTTGCTAAATGCTTTTGCTATAATTTCTCATAAGTTACCAGAAAATTGGCAGTTGCTCTGTGTTGGTAAAGATTCTGGTATTCTTAGTGGTTTAAAAATAAAAGCTCGCGACTTAGGGATTGAAAATCATGTAAGGTTTTTGGGTTCACGTACGGATATTGCGTTGTTGCAGTCAGCATCAGATATTGGCATTTTGTGTTCGCATGAAGAAGGATTTTCTAATGCTATTTTAGAGGCTATGGCGGTTGGATTGCCTATGGTTGTGACGAATGTTGGTGGCAATGCTGAAGCTGTACAGGATAAGGTAACAGGTTTAGTTGTTGAGTCTAAAAACCCTGAGCATTTGTCTGAAGCATTGTTGACTCTTTCTCTATCTCCAGAGCAACGCAAGATTTATGGTGAGGCTGGTAAAAAAAGAATTTATCAGAACTTTACTTTGAGCCAATGCGTAGAGCAGTATGAGAATTTTTATAAAAAATTAAAAAAATAAAACCACAATTTAAGTAGTGGTTTTATTTTTGTGTTGGTCGTTAGTGCGTAGGATTATGATGATGCAGGCAATGCAATTTTCATTTCTGTTGCAACTTTTTTATTAGTTTCTTCGCGAATAACCTGAGCATATTCCATAGTTTTTAAAAGCTCTACATTTTTCTGCTTTAAGATATCAGCAACTATTTTTCCAACCTGGCGTCCAAGTTCATATTGATCCGCTCCAAGTGCAGCAAGTGCTCCACTTTGTATGCAGTCAATATCACTAACAAAAACCGGTATGTTTTGCATTTTTGCAGAGGCAACGATGCTATCAAAGCCGGCTAAAGCTATATTGTCATTGTTAATAAATATTGCATCTACCTTATCAAGTAAAGATTGTGTTGCAGCACTGACTTCACTAGTTTTGTTGGCAGCTGCGAAAACTATTTCTAAATCCATATTTTCTGCAGCTTTTAACATTTCTTCATTAAGGACTATAGAGTTTGCTTCACCTGGGCTATAAACAACACCAATGCGCTTCATGTTAGGTAATAATTTTTTAAAGTACTCAAATTGCCTAGAGGCGGATACATAATTTGAAACTCCACAAACTCCCTTTTCAGGTTGTTTATCTGATGCTACAAGCTTTGCTGATACAGGGTTGGTTACAGATGCAAAAACTAACGGGATGCCACTGCCAGATTGCTGAATTGCCTGGAGCGCAGATTGCGAAACAGTGGTGCCGATAGTTACAATTGTTTTGGCTTTTTGCCCAATAAATTTTTGGGCAATTTGTGTTGCTAAGGATGGATTGCCCTGGGCTGATTCATATCGCCAGTCAATTTTTACTTTGTCTGCAAAACCTTGTGCTTGTAATTCATCAAAAATTCCTTTGCGTGTTTGATCTAGGGCAGGGTGTTCAATCGCTTGGATCACTCCAATAATAGGTAGTTCTGGTTTGTTAGACGGTTTGCTTTGCCACCAAAGTCCAATACCTATAAGTATTACTGCAATTAAAATAATATTTTTTTTCATGGTTTTTTCCTAAAAATTAAAATGGGCCACATTCAAGTTCGAAGTGCAACACGGTGTAAATTTTCATTAAAGGCCTCAAGAGGAGTTAACCATCCCAAAGATTTTCTGGGTGTTGTATTGTAATTTTCCATGACTTCATCAAATTCCTCTTGTTTCATATTTTTCACATC
>CAMASM010000082.1 GCA_945860985.1 Candidatus Finniella inopinata | reverse complement strand
ACAATCGCAGTCAGCGAAAATCGTTTAACTGGGAGAAATTCAAGCGGTTTATGAAGGCAAACCCGTTACCGAAGATAAAAGTATATCACTCCTTATTTTAACCAGGCCAACCCAAGGGTTTTATCTTGAGCCCGTTGCCTTAATAGGGCACGGCGGGTTCTAACGAGGGGCGTATCGGGTGACCGGTACGTCTACTCACTTGATCAGTATGAGTGGTAGAGGAAGAAGTAATGATAATGCCCATATAGAAAGGCTTTGGCGGACATTGAAGTATGAATGGACGATTCTTAGTGGAGCAAGATTTGTTGAAGATTACAAACAACTTTTACCAGAATTTATTAACTGGTATAATAATCTAAGACCGCATCAGGCACTAGGTTACCAAACGCCAACTGAAGTTTTAGAAAACAAGGTGAAGGACTCTCTTATTTTATAAGATTATTGGTCTAACATCTGGGGTGCAGTTCCTAAAAAAAGTAAAGCATGCAATGAGGTTAAGTTTTTCTTATACATCCATCGAACAGATCGAGATAGGTATTGTTAAATTATCTGAGGCAATTAATGATTTTAAGTCATAAATTTAAACAAAGATTCTAGGGAGCGGATCAAATATTATGATAGCACATAAAGAAAAGATGCCTAAAATTGGTATTATCGGTGGATGTGGTCCATACGCAACATTGGACATAGAGCAAAAAATTCTCAGGGCTTCATTGCTTAGTATTCCATCGATAAAAAATGATCAAGATTATTATCCTATGGTAGTATCTTACACAACTCAGCTACAAAATAGAATACAAGCTCACAAATGTGGAGGACGAAGCTTATCACTCCAACTCGAAGAAGAAATACATCAATTATTGTTGCAAAACATAGATATATTACTTATAGCTTGTCAAAGTGCTCATGTTTTTATTAATAATTTCAATTTTTTCCGAAAAGTTAAATTTATTAATATGATAGATACAACAATTGATAATATTGTGCAAAATAAAAAACAGATTAAAAGTGTCGGACTTTTAGGAACATCTGTACTGTCAGACTCTGGTCTGTATCAGAAGCTACTCCAAAAACATGATATTAAAGTTATAACTTTACCAGAAAAGTTACAATTTCAACTTAATAAACTAATTTACTTTATTAAAAGTTATGGTTTGGAATCTTCAACTCTCTTGCATCGATATATGTTCGATTCCTCCGTTGATCCTTCTGTAGGTATTTCTTTGCAATACTTAAAAGAAATTACCAATGACATTAAAATAATACTAAAGTTCTTTTTAAACCAACATATAGATAAAATTATATTAGCATGTACTGAGCTGCCTTTACTGAAAACTTTTTTAAACTATTATTATTGTTCTGCTACATATATTGACTCTAATGAACTAGCAGCCTTACGTGTTGTTCAGTTTGCGCGTAGTCTGCAATTAACCTGGAAAAAAAACTAAGAGATAAGGCACCGTCAACGGTTCTGTCGCATCTATTGGAAGGGCACGCAGTTTTTCAAAAAATATAAAATTCTAGCGAGATTAAAGCGCCAAGGCTGTGCCTAAATACAAAGAAATATTTGTCCTTGTAGAGGCTAAATCCCTCACTTAACTTACCAACAATGTCTTTTAGGAGAGGTTCGGTAAATCTATTTTCCCTTCCAGGGAGCTGAATACCAATCATTTCAACCTTAGGTGAAAGATGTTCTACCCAAGGATAATAGGTAGAAGCACCCACTCCGGAAAGATGGAAGAAAAAAAGTCAAATAGAGGCACTGGGATTCTTCTTGTACTCTAAAAGCCAACTATGATTGCTTGTCATCCACCCTCCTCAATCTTAAAGGTGAGACATGACAGGGACATATCTCTGAAAATGCATGCAATACAAGAGGTGTGCTTTGAGGCAGATATTTTTTCTAGTTTTTTCTGTCATCTTATTTCTTCCCAACCCTTTTAATTTCTTGTAAAGTTTTGTGCAGAGGGTTTTAAATCCTCGCTGTCTGCTGTTATAAAAATTTTAAACCTAAAAAATTAGTAAGGCATATGCAAAAAACATTCAAGACCCTCGAGATTATCAAAGATATATTCCCCTTCTTATGGACTAAGCAAGAAAAAATTCGGAGCTTGTTTCTTATTTCCTTTGGTTTGATCTTTATCTCAATTGCTCTCGACCTCAGCATTCCCATGGTTCTCAAAGAGGTTGTTTATAGCCTTTCCTCTCCCGATAAAAGCATGACTTATCAGTTATCCTTGTTATTGGTCGCTTACGGGGTTATTTGGACGTTATCTCAAACCATACAGCAAATAAGACAGATTATCATGGTTAGACCACTAGAGAGATGTATTCGCCTCTTTTGTTCCAGCCTATTTGATCATTTGCACGCCTTACCGATGAAGTTTCACCTAGATAGAAAGACAGGAGCCATTATCAATGCCTTAGAGCGTGCTCAACACGGATTTCCAGATGTTTTTTGGGGATTATTTTTATTTGTTATCCCCGCAGTCGTAGAGTTGTTTTTAGCTGCTGGGATCCTATGTTATTTTTATGGAGCCATTTATGGCTCCATATTACTCCTGATAGCGACTGTGTTTATTATATTCACGCTGTATGCTACAGGATGGGCATCGCACTATCAAACCTTGAGCAATGAACAACAATCCACAACAAATGCCAACATCGTTGATAGCCTTTTAAACTTCGCGAGTGTTAAATACTTTAACAATAAAGATTATGAAGTCATAAAATGTGACAATCACCTGAGGGAGAGAGAAAGGCGCCTGGTTAAATCTATATCCAGCATGGAGTTTGTCCGTATCGGACAAAGCCTCATTATCGGTATTGGATTGGTCATACTGACATATACGGCAGGGCAACAGGCTTTACTAAGCGCTTATGATGTCAGCGACTTTGTTCTTATCAATGGGTATGTCTTACAATTTGCAGCTCCTTTAAGTCATATGGGATTTATAGCAAGAGATATAAGAAGGGGGATCAACGAGCTTGCTGGTATAATGGAAATTTATAATACGAAGTCTGCCACTTCTCAACCCGCAGAGGAAACCTCTAAATCACTAGAGAACCTGGAAAGCATTGAGTTTAAAAATGTCTCTTTTGGCTATGATCCATCTCGTTTCGTTCTTAAAAGCGTTAGTTTTTATCTGCAGGCGGGAAAAACGATTGGAATTGTGGGGGCAACAGGTTCAGGAAAGTCAACAATCTCGAGTCTTCTATTCAAATTCTTTGATGTGCCATTCGGAAAAATACTTATCAACAATGAGGACATTCAAGACATACTCTCAGAGAGCTTATACAAGCTAGTCGGGATTGTTCCTCAGGATGTGATCCTGTTTAATACGACCATTTACGAGAACATTCTTTTTGCACGCCCCAATGCGTCTAAAGAAGAGGTGGAGGAGGTTATAGAGCTTGCACAACTTGGGTCTGTCTTAAAAAAGCTGCCAAACCATTATGATACTGTGGTAGGAGAAAGGGGATTAAAACTCTCTGGAGGAGAAAAACAACGAATCGCTATTGCAAGGATTTTACTGAAAAGACCGGCCTTATATATTTTTGACGAAGCAACATCTTCTTTGGACCTCTCAACTGAAGAGACCATTATGAATAATATAGCCCCCATCATAAAAAATGCCACTTCTATCATTATTGCCCATCGGCTATCAACGGTCGTGAATGCTGACGAAATCTTAGTTTTCCATAGTGGACTCCTGGAGGAGAGAGGAACCCATACGTCTCTCTTAAAGCAAGAAGGATATTATGCTGCTTTGTGGAAGGCCCATGAGGAAGCTTACAAAAAAACAAATGTGGCAAGACCAATTAAACTTTAAAGATGATCAATATCATGACCCCCTAAATTAAGTACAAAAAGTGTTAAAAAGATAGAGAGAGTTTCTACAAAAAACACTTAATGGAAAGGGCGCAAATTAATGATGAAGTGCCGATAATGGTGCTAATCCTGTGTATCAAGCATTACTTGAAATCGGCAAAGCAGTGAGAACAATTTTTTTATGTCGTTATTTGAGTGCTGAAGAACTACGTATTGAAATTAATGAGTCTTTCAATATTGTGGAGCGGATTAACAGCACAATGTCTTTTATTTTTTATGGCAAGCACGGGGAAATTTCAACGAACAATCTGGAAGATCATGAATTATCCTTGTTGTGCTTACACTTGCTACATCATGTGTGTATTGTCTATATCAACACACTAATGATTCAAGAGGTTTTGGCCGACACTAATCAGCTCCTGACTTCCGCAAAAGAGTAGGAAGAGAGTGTCCCGTCATATATGGACGCCATCGTAAAATCAACATAAAAAATAATCATCAATATAAAAAACTTTAGCGCGGGATAAAAAATTAAGCGGTCATATATTCGGTATCAGTTATAAAATGTACCTTAATGGTTTCTGCATTCTTTGAATCCTGGAGCTTTCCTCTCAGTAAAACGGTATCAATTATACCTAGACGTTAACGCGGATTTTTAACCAGAATGCGTTTTCCTTATCTCCAATCACTTACGCTTTTAATATATTGATTTTGTTGCAATTTTGTTTATGGTCCCATAAGTGCTCTCCCTCTATTTACTGATGGTATGGACGCCGATTTAAGAAAGTTCTTAAATCATTTGCGGGGTCATAGGGAATGAACCTTATGCCACCATTAAATTTTAAACATTTAAGGAGCGACCATACCATGGAAGATTATAAAATTGTTGCTATAGATTTGGCAAAGACTATTTTTCACATTTGTGCGATTAACAGCCAAGGCGAAAGAACCTTACAAAAAAAGCTGCACCGAGTCGAACTGCTTGGTTTTATCAGTACAACTTTTCCAAAAGGCACCACCATTGCTATGGAGGCCTGTGCCGGTTGCCATTATTGGGGCCAGCAGTTTGAAAAGTTTAGTTTTAAAGTACTACTTTTAAAAACTAAAGATGTCCAAGTTTACGCAAAGTCTCGACAGAAAAATGATAATAATGATGCCTTGGCGATCGCCAAGGCAGCTATGGATCCTGAATTAAAATCTGTTCACTTGAAAACCATTGCTGAACAAACCATCTGCTTTTTGCATAAAACTCGGTACAATACCATTGCTAATCGGGTGCAAAAAAGCAATTCAATCATGAGCAGCCTAATGGAATTTGGAGTTGTTACAAAAGTCGGTAAAACGGCTTTCGCAAAAAATGCCGTTGGATATGTTCATCAAGCCTTTGATGCCAAAGCAATCCCTAAAGAAGTGTATGTTTTACTCTTAAAAGAAGCTAATGAAATTACAGAGCTTTTCGCTAAGGAAGCGTTGCTTGACAGTCAAATTAAGGCACAAAATAAACAATCATCCAGAGCAAAATTGTTAGAAACGATTCCGGGAATCGGGGCGATTAATGCGAGTATTTTAAGCATCCAACCTTTAGAAAGTTATCAAAAAACTAAGAATTTTTCCGCCTCTTTAGGGCTCGTACCCAAGCAATATACAACTGGTGGCAAAGTCCAGTTAGGAGGCATTACGAAACAAGGCAATCGCTATGTGCGAACCATGTTGATCCAAGGTGCTCGAAGCATTGTCATGCGGACATGTAAAGACACATTTCCTGATGATGCGATTTTTATGTGGGCTAATAAACTTTACCTGCGCAAAGGCTTTAATGTGGCGTGTGTGGCTGTGGCTAACAAGTTGGCTAGGTTAGCTTATGCTTGTGGCACTAAAAACAAGAGCTACGCAGCTTGAGCAGTAAACTTAATGAAGAGTTTTTTAAGCAACAGTTTGTCAGTAAATAGAGGGAGAGCACTTATGGGACCATAAACAAAATTGCAACAAAATCAATATATTAAAAGCGTAAGTGATTGGAGATAAGGAAAACGCATTCTGGTTAAAAATCCGTGTTAACGTCTAGGTATAATTGATACCGTTTTACTGAGAGGAAAGCTCCAGGATTCAAAGAATGCAGAAACCATTAAGGTACATTTTATAACTGATACCGAATATATGACCGCTTAATTTTTTATCCCGCGCTAAAGTTTTTGAGAGTATTCACCTAAAGATAGATAGGAATATTTGTTGATAATGTGAGAAGATTGCTGGTGTGGTGAGTGCACACCAGAGCTTTATAGAATCGTAGATCATACTCTCTTTTTTCGAGACAATCTTTGTTCGCCTAGTCATGCGTCCTAAATGGTGACGTGTGTTGCTGTTGTCTTGCTCAATACAGACGGTTCCCGATTTTCCCACAATATGACGCTCACGCGGAAGAATTTTGGCAAAAGCTTCCCAGTCATCTGTGAAAAATAGGCAATCTGTTAAATGCTTAACTTTGTTATAGAGTCGCTGGAATGTTGCAGCATCACGACCGCCTGTAACCCAGGCAATAGTTCTCCCTGTGCCACGATCCACGGCCTTGATGATCCATTTTTTGTTTTTTTTGAATTAATGAAATGCCACATCTCATCAAAGGCTATCTCTTTGATGTCACCAGTAATGATAGGCTCTTTGGTTTTGTCCATTTCCTTAGTAATCCAGCGATAGACCACAGAAGGGGAATGACCAAAGATTTTTCCTAGCATATTGAATGATGCTTTACCCAAAGAGTATAAGATTACAGCAAGTGCCTTTTTGACTGCTGTCGATTGCTTGACTCGTTTATCTCCATCTACAAAATTAAGATTGCAATCTTTGCATCTATAGCGCTGCTTTCCTCGAACCAAACCATTCTTTACAACTATTTTGCTACCACAACCTTTGCAGCTGAACATAAAAATCCTGAGCTATCTACAACTTTA
>CAMASM010000081.1 GCA_945860985.1 Candidatus Finniella inopinata | reverse complement strand
TTTATCAGTCAACCGAAAATAGCAGTAAGCCACCCTATTTCCTTTAAACTTTATTGTGGATATTTAGTCTTTGAGGCAATTGTTGTTGCTGAAGAGGAAGTGCAAATATTTGAAGTTTTGTATGATCCTAATGGATCCGAAATAAAGCTAATGACGAAAAGCGCTTTTATTGAAGAAAAAGAGTTTCTTCTTGATAGCAAGGGTTTCAAGGATAATGGTTGGAAGGTTCCAAGGAGCGAGATCTACATAAGTAATAATGCCATTAGTTTTCTTTACGCAAACAAAAGTAACAATCTCATCAATCATCATCTTCTAGACAGTGGATTTTTAAAACAGCTTGAGGATATCTATCAGCTGACCGTAAGAAAAAAATACATTGTCACCCCCCAAACAACCGTCAAAGAATTTTATCGCGACATTATCGAAGTTCTGTATTCAGATATGAGTGAACATTACAAAACAATTTTTTGTAAAATCTTTAAAGGAGAGAATTGATGAGTGCAATAACCAATCAAAAGAACCTCTAGGAGACTGAGCTATGGCTATATTTTCGTCTTTAAGTCGCCAACAGAAAGAAGCAGTGTAATGAGCATTGCAACACAAAAATTGGAATTATCTGAAAAGCGTTGTTATAAACTCTCTCGTTCACAAAAAGAGGCTGTTGGACTTCTTCAAATCGGCACATTTCTAGAATATTTTGATTTAATGCTTTACGTGCATATGGCTGTAGTTCTCAATGGTTTGTTCTTTCCTAAAATGGACACCAAAGCTGAGGCTGTAATGGGGGCATTGACATTTAGTAGTGTGTTTTTGTTAAGACCCGTAGGTGCCTTAATTTTTGGTTACATAGGGGATATGATAGGACGCAAAGTCACGGTAGTTTTAACCACCATGATTATGGCTATCACATGTATAATTTTAGCCACTTTACCTACCTATAGTGAAATCGGCATTACAGCCACATATCTATTTTTTATGTGCAGGATTTTGCAGGGCATGTCGTCTATGGGAGAATGTGTTGGATCACAAATTTACGCTGTTGAGCTTATACAAGAACCACGAAGACATTTAGCAGTAGGTCTTATTGATTGGTGCACAGTGATTGGCGGAATGGCTGCCTTATTAATAACTACCTACGTTATCAATGTATCTGGTAATTGGCGTACGGCTTTTTGGATGGGATCTTGTATAGCGGTGATAGGTTCTATCGCGCGTGTGCGACTTCGAGAAACTCCAGATTTTTGCAATCACCTCAAAAACTTGCGGTTAAAAATTAAAGACTCTAAAAAAAGTAAGTTAACGTTCTTATATCAAGGATGTTTGAAAGAACTTAAAAATAAAAAAGCCCTTGCCTTTATTGCGATAATGCAACCCTACCATATTTCAATTTATGTAGCTTATATCTATTTCAATATTTATCTAAAAAAGACTTTCAATTTAAGTCCCGAATATCTCGTAACTCATAATCTGAAAACATCTATAGTATGTGTGATTTTTAATTTTATAATATGTTTACTCACTACAAAATATCATCCACTAATCATCTATAGATTAAAATCCACGATATTTACCTTTTCACTTTTATTTACAATGTTTATTTTAAATAATGATCCCAGTTATCTGCAAATCACCCTAATACAAGTGTTATTTATAACGGTGGGATTAGATACCTTGCCTACAAACGGGGTTTACATACAGAATTTTGCTATGGCACAAAGATTCTCTGTAGTTAGTATCACCTGGGCAGCATCAAGGTTGACAGCTCATTTAATATTCATAAGCGGTCTAGTGTATTTAAACGAAATAATGGGATTTAATGCGCTGTTGGTAGTATATATCCCATTAATCACTATGGCTTGGTGGGGATTAAAATACTTTGAAAGATTAGAAAAACAAAGAGAAAATTTATATAATATGTTTGGGTCTGAAAGATTAAAAGCAAAACCACAGCCAAAAACAAGCTCAAATCCATACCCCACTATCAACCAAACACAATCAAATCAAACTGGCAGGATGAAATCATGATAGTCAGTTGCACAACCATTAATACCTACGAAACTTCACCCCGTAAAACCATGAGGTAATTACCATGCTTAAGCCTATGATTGCCCGCCTGTTAATTATCACACAGATTTATAGCAATTTGTTTCAAGGTATAGTTCATGCTGCCACTTTAGTGGACGAGAGTCACTATCATCGGCACTTACTTGAAAAACCGGATGATCGAGGTGACGATGAGTCAATACCCCCTACGGCATCATCTGGTGTTGAAGATGCGCATATCTCCAGCTTTACTCATTTGTATAGTGAGATTAATCAACGAGGTGAGCTGCAATTTGCCCTAGGAGATGGATCTTTTAAAGCACCCAGGGTTTTTACGATTCCAACACCTGATAATCCAGCGGATATCCTTGAGTACGGTGGGGTTACGGTCAAGGCACAAAGTACTTCCTTTAGGTTTCAAGGTTTGCGAGTTTCGATCAACAGAGCTGGTGTAATGGTGGTAGAAGGTTGCCAAACCGCTCATCATAATCCGATCTTTTTAGCTAGCAACTGTCCAATTATTTTAAGCAATATTGAAGCAAGTGGGTTAAGCATCGCAGCACCACGGATTGTGCATAGTGGGATATCAACAATTGAACAATTAAAGTTTGAAGGGATGGGTGCCGCTGAGGGTGATGCTTCATTTATTAACGCTGGACAAATAAGCGCTAAAGAACTTTTTCTAACTCATCTTAACAGTGTTAATGGCGGTGGTATAAGTGCTACACGCTTTGCGGTTGATGGTAAATTATCATCTACAGGTTCGATTAATAGTAGTGAGCTAATTTTAGAAGAAAACGCTCTTTTAAGATTAACTGATACGAGTCGTGCTGATATTAAAACTTTGTTTTTAAGTCAAGCCAGCCATTTAGAAAACCATGCGACCACGCATACATCTTCGATTGGGGTTTTAGATGGCTTAGGTGGTAGCCTTACCAACCATGGTACTTTAGCTGTTAGTGAGGTAGCCGCAGATAGTGCATTCCAAGCGATTACTAACCGACATATTTTAGACGTTGAATGCGGCAACATTAAAACCCAAAGTTTAGAAAACTCTGGCACCTTCATGGCAGCAGAGAGTCGTCTACAAGTGACTTCAGGTAAAAACCAACAGGCCTTAAAGGCTAAGCAATTAGTAGTAGAAGCTGAGTTTGCCAATGAGGAATCGGGTCATTTGGCTGTTGAAGTCATCGTAGGTGATGGATACTTTCATAACCTTGGTAAAATTAAAACCGAAGAAACTCTTGGGCTTGCGATTAAACGATTTAGCAATAGTGGATTGGTAAAAGCCCAATCGGTTATCGAGTGGATTCCTGATATGTTGTCAGATGCTAGTCTATCAGGCCTTGAACAATTAGATAATAGCAAAGATGGTGTAATTGAAGCTACTCGAGGAATAAGCTTTACCAAACACACCCAAGTCAATAACTTTGGTAAGCTGCAAACCGAAGACATTGCTTTGTATAGTGATAAGACCTTACAAAAAGGTGATTTAATCGCAAGAACCTTAAATCTCATAGGTGGAACATTTTTAAACCAAGGTGAGATTGAGGTTGATCATCTTACCGCTGAAAATGGCCTAATCAATCAAGCAAGCCTCATTACCGGTAAATCAACAGATTTTGGGGCTGGTGGTTTTACCAATGCAGCAAGAGCCAAAGCGCAACTTAAAGGTCTAGTGTTGAGTGATGATACTAGAGTAATTAATCATGGCAAGCTAGCGATTGAGGGGATTTATACCGCATTTGGGATCTTGCAACTCACCAACACTGGTACTGGTACCGCAACTATTGATGCTGGCCATGCATTGCCAAGTAGTTCAGTGGTAATTAGTGCTCCAAGATCTGTCATAGATTTAAGTCTCGCAGAAACAACCGCTTATATAACAGATTCTGAGTTTGCGGGGAAAAGTGCACATCAATTAAAAGAAATTGCAGTTAAATATAAACAAGAGTTAGGCTTTGAGGATGCTGTTATAACAGACCCAGAGTTTCCAGGTAAAAGCCCATATCAATTAAAAGAAATTGCGGTTAAATACAAAAATTTAATCCACGAAACCCAATTAACTGTAGATCCAGAGTTCCGTACTTTAGCTCAAGCAAGATCAACTGGTGGAAAATATAAATCAGAAGTTTTAAGCCAAGACCCTATTCAAAGTGATCCAGAGTTTTATACTTTATCCCAAGCAAGAGAAGCTGGAGCTAGATATAAAGCACAAGCTAAATTAGCTTTAGAAACTAAACTTGCACAATTGCAACAGCAAAGGTCTGAATTTCATAGATTATTCCCATCTCCATATGATGCTCAATTTAAAGATATGAACGGTTTAATTGTAAAACAACTGGCATCTAGATATAAACGTCAAGCATTAGGAATTCCAGAAAACAGTCAAATTGATCCAGAATTCTCTCCGATGTCTGGCCTTATTTTAAAACAGGTCTCTTCTAAATATAAATTTTATAAAGAACATCCCCAAAGCTATGTAGTTGATCAAGAATTTCAAAAGGTTCAAAAAGAATTAGCTGACACAAGATGGAATTTTGGATTAACACTTCAGGAAAGACAATTCCGCGATGCCCAACTAGCGGCTGATCGCGCAAAACTTGCCACAGAAAACTTTAAAGTTAGACTCAGTGTTGTAAATCAATCTACCGGCAAACTCACTTTAAGATCTGGCCACTTTGACTTAACCACAGATCAAGCCTTGGTTAATGATGGTGTGCTTTATCAAGAAGCAGCGCAATTAGAGTGGACTGATCCAACTACCTGGTCAAATCCAAGGAGTTTTAATGCTGGGACTTGGCGGGTTAAAGGCACGTTAACACTTCTAGGTAATGGTGCTAAAGATGTTGGCAAGCTGGAGGTTGAAGATGGTCTACATGTCCATACAGCTGAAATTGGCTCAAGAGTTTTAAGGGGACAGATTGAAACCGCAGACTTTAGTGCTGGCAGTGGCATTGATCTGTTTGGAAGTCTCACCACTCATAGGTCAACCCAACTCCAAGGTTTAACCATTGCAGCAGATGCGGTAGCAAATCTCAAAAGCTTAAAACTTACCGGTGGCGAAATTAGCAACCTTGGTAAGTTAAGGATTGTGGGAGTTGATCCAGCTAGTGGAGTTATTAAACTCACTAACGGTGGTATTGCCATGATTGATGATCAGCAAACACTGCCTAGGCTTGATGAGCGTAGTCCAGAGAATTTAGCACGGGTGGCAACAAGAAATGGACCTGCGAGCTGGTATTCTCAATCGAATTTAGAAGTAGACCATGAATTTGCTCATCCCTACATCTCTCCGTCCACTGTTAAGTCTGGTGGTTCAAGATATTTAGGATTATTAAGAGCTTTAACTAAAAAAGAACCATATGTTTATGATTACCAAACTGACCCTACGCTTGCTAGTGCGAATGGTTTGCACTTGAAGCAATTAGCTACAGGTCACAAAAAAGCTTTTATCAAACTTTATGAAAGTGAAGTTGCCAAAAGCCAAACTGAAGGTTCACCAGCAGAACAAGCAGAATTACAGCAATACCTCAAGCAGTTTGAACCTGCCTACCAGCAAATTCTTGCATCTCGCGTTGCCTATGCCAAAAGTTCACATCCAGCATTGGGTGCAGCCTTAGTTGTGGAAAATGCACAGATTCCAGCAGTTAAACTGCAGCTGCTCAATCAAACACCCGGACAATTAACCTTAAAATCCGGCAAGTTTGAGTTTGTTGGCGATGCGGCCCTGGTTAATGACGGTACCTTAACCCAACACAGCGCTTATACCTTATGGCTAACCAGCACACCAGGTGTATTTAGCCGTGGCAGCTGGAGAAGTGCTGGATCTCTAGGATTATTAGGTTACATTGATGCTAGATTTGCAGAGCTTCAGGTAGGAGGAACCTTATATGTCGATAGCACCAATGATGCTTTCAGGGTTCTAGAAGGTCTTGCCAACGCTCAAGCTGCCACAGTTAGCATAAAGGCTTCCGTTGCATCTGGGTTGAATCCAGAACTCGCAGAACTATACCCAATGCTGTCACAAAAGGCTTATGAGACGCAACATTTCAAAAGAGATGTGCTGCCTAAACTTTATACAAAATTTAGCTATCCTAATTACGAGTCTTATGAAAAATATATCCTGTCTTTTAATCTTGGATATCACACCAATATTGCGGTTAGAGATGCTATTGAGCAATCCGGCAAAGTTTTTGAAACTTTTATGCATCAAGGAATTAGGGTTGGTCAAGGTATACCCTTTACGATGTACAGCGAAACCGAGCGTCGCGCACGTCTAACTGAACTTGCTGAAAAATACAAAATTACTTGCCCTTGGCCTCTAGAAATATTGATTAGTGGCAACGACTTTACCAATGGCTTCAATCTTTCGGCGCCATCCCTTAAAATACAGAGCCGGATTTTTAAAACTTCTGGCAATATTGCTTCCCAGACGCCACTAGAAATTACGGCTGCCGAGACTGCAGAAGTTTCAGCTCTAATCGGTGGCAGGGAAGGACTGAACTTACAAGCTAAAAAACTTACGGTTTTAGGCAAAGCCCCTATAGCTGGAGCAACATCTCCGGCAATTCTTCATAAACGCAGCGGTAATGGCTTGTATAGTAGTGAAGGCCCGGTGGTTTAACAGGTATCTGAACGTATTGATAACCAGTATGGCATTATTCAAGGTACTTCCTACAGGATTACGGCTCCAGAGTTAGTTAACACCGCTGGATTAATCTCAGCCACTGATCCTAGTCTAAGTAGTGAAATGCGGGTTGTTACCATTAGAAATAATCGGGATGAGCGGGGAAGTACTCCTGTTTACAGGTGTTTTGGCCATCCTTCTATG
>CAMASM010000080.1 GCA_945860985.1 Candidatus Finniella inopinata | reverse complement strand
TGAGGACTTCGATTGCCAAAGCTTCGCTATTTTCACTCTTTCCTCATAAGATAAGTGGTGATATTTTTCCAAATGCAACTCCATTTTTTTGTTTGTATTTCAACTAACATCTTATGGTGTTGCACTTCATTTTAGAACAGGCGTACTACTATTACGCACTACTAATTTCAATTATTCCAGTAGCAAGATTTATTTATAGAAAAAGCATATTCTCCCCTCTTAAGGTTTCTGTTGTTGGCGTTAACCTTATAGCAATAATCATAACTATTATCCATGAAATTACTTTTAACGTTTACGTAGTAGAACAGGTGCTTTTTGGTATTTTAACTGCCATTATACTCGTTCCTTGTCACGCCTTAGTTTACAAAATATTTAAAGATACACCCAATTATTTTGAAGGCATGTTTTGGTTTGTTACCTTTTTTAGTATATTCTCTGTAACCCCTCACTTTTTCATTAGGTTACTTGGAATTAATTCCTTCCCTTGGCTTAGCCTGCTATATATAGTGCCAATTTCTTTAATGTTTATTTTTGCCCTAAACAGATATGAACAAAAAATCACCCAAGCGAATTTTAATTTGGAAACAGATTGAAATCGTGATAGCATTATCGGATTGAAAGGTGGGTGATTAATCCATGGAAGTCCAAGTCCGCGATAATAATATCGAACAAGCAATGCGGGCGTTAAAGAAGAAGATGCAACGCGAAGGCGTGTATCGTGAAATGAAGATGCGTCGTCATTTCGAAAAACCTTCAGAACGCCGTGTGCGCGAGCAAGCGGAAGCAATGCGGCGCCATCGCAAGTTAATGCGTAAGCGTCTTGACCGTGAAGGTTATTAAGCTTTAACTTCTAAAATTTGAAAGAGGGGAATTTTCCCCTCTTTTTTTATTTTTAAGAAACTAACTGACGCTATTGAGTTTGTAGAAAAAAACTAGCTAAACTTTAATATATATTTAATTAGTGAAACACTTTGTCCCAAGACGATCACCGCCAATATATACAAAAAGTCCGCCAACTAAATACCTTAAGCCTAGAGGAAGAATATCAACTAGCAAAAGACTGGCGCGAAAAGCAAGACATTAAGGCCATGACAAAACTTGCCGAAGCCCACTTAAAATTAGTGGCAAAGGTTGCTGTTGGCTACCGAGGTTACGGCTTGCCAATTAGTGATTTAATTGCCGAAGGTAACATAGGCATGATGCAAGCAATGAAGCACTATGAACCTGATAGGGGTTTTCGTTTTTCAACCTATGCCATGTGGTGGATTAAAGCGAGTATGCAAGACTACATATTACATACCTGGTCATTAGTAAAAATAGGTACAACTGCAGCCCAGAAAAAACTATTTTTCTCTCTAAAAAAAACCAAACGCGAAATTATCAACCAAACCGGTGATAATACTCAAAATGATCAACTAACCGCGGAATTAGTTCAAAAAATTGCTACTAAACTTAATGTCAGTGAAGAAGAAGTCTGGTCAATGGAACAACGTATAGGCGGTAAAGATGCGTCCCTACACACCCCTGTTGGTGATGGAGAGCGTACTGCAGAATGGATGGATTGGCTAGCGGATGAAAGTGACAACCAAGAAATTCAATTGGTACAGCGCGATGAAATGGATAAAAGGCGCCAAGCATTTAATAAAGCTATGACAGCCCTAAATGCACGCGAACAACAAATACTAGTAAGCCGTCGTTTAGAAGAACCACCAAAAACTCTTGAAGAAATTAGCCAAAAGCTTGATATTTCCCGTGAGCGGGTAAGACAGTTGGAATTTGCTGCTTTTGAAAAGCTTAAAAAAGGTTTGCAACATTCCAGGCTGTAGACATGAAATCACCCAGCCAAAATTGTAGGCACACCAACCACAATAGCTCCACCATGCCCACACATATCACCTACGCATGCTATGGGTTTATTTTGTGCAAGTACGGTAAAACAAGCTAAAGCCACAGAATCAGGTGGACCAATGCAAATTGCCATATCACCAATAACTGCTGCCGGAGGTCCGCCTACCAAAACCGTTGCAGCTGTTCCCATAACAGGGCCACCCACATGGGGAACAGGTACAGGACCAACCATGGTTACCTGTGGACATACATGCATAGAGCCCATCATCGCAACTGGTCCTGGCATACAATTCTCAGATTAACGTTCTGGTTAATGTTAGCACTCCCTACATTTTGGACAAAATTTATTTTTTCGAATTCAAACTAATTACCACACATATACCCGAAAGATTTCAAGAGTTGAGCAGGAGGACAAGAGTCGAGGAGCAGAATGTACACTTACATGAGCACCGCAGCTTTTGCAGTTAGACGCACCCAAAACTTGAAAGGTGAGATGTATAGAATACGCTATTTACAAAAAATTAACTTTTAAATGAAATACTGATTTCATTACAAATTAGTCTATTTAGCCGAATTATTGTGCAAAACCACATTTAGTAGGAGAAAAAATATGATTTACATTTCACCAAAAATGAGAATTTTTACCTTTGCCTTTTTAGGGGTTTTATCCCTTAAACATGACGCAGAATTAATAGCAGCAGAACCTATTGAGTCTGAAATTCAAGAAGAACGAAGCGTCACCAAATGCTCATCTCAAAGCACTAAATTTATTGACAAAGACTCAATGGTAGGTACCTCAGCTTCTGCTAAAGAATTCCATATTTGTGTAAACGAGAACATCAAGATATTTGAGGAAAATCACGAAAATTTCAAGGATAAGGCCATGGTTCTCGCCCCATTTGGTACTGTTGCTTTAGCCCTTTTGGGAAAATGCGCCATAAGTTTATCCCCGTTAGAAATGGCAGTAAGCATATGTGGCGGATGGCTTTTATCTGACTTAGGGACTGGTATTGTACATTTTACATTTGACGTTCTAGACTACACGAATCTTAGGTGGCCTGAGAATATGAGAAAAGCTGCTCGCATTTTTCAGTATCATCATGATGTTCCAGGACAATGTACTCGAGAATCTTTTTGGTATCATACACGTGGTTTTTACCTAAACTTTGGAGTACCACTTTTAGTTACTTCAGGCATATTAGGAGCCTGTGGCTATGATATTGCATCGTGTCTAATTGCCACCACTGCTATCCTTGCTCCTTTAGGTGATTATGTTCATGCTTTATCTCATGGAAAGCATAGGAATAGTTTTGTGCGTCTTCTACAAAAAGGTGGATTAATAATTGCACCCAATCACCATCGTCGTCATCACAAAGACCCTGAACACGCAACTCATTATTGCATCTGGAATGGCCATATGAACATCGTATTAGATCCAGTCATCTCTACTTGTAGATCTGTTTACAAATTTTTCCGTAAGTGGTGTGGCACTAAACCGAATAAAGAAGACTAACCCTGCGTCAGATAAATAATGTTAAAACTTGAATGATTAATTTTTTGCACTTAATCAATAGGTTTTAACGCCCTTAAAGGCACTTCTACCATGGCAGGTTCACTAAGGCTGTGCGGATTGGGGTCAAGCTCTTGGAAACGCCTAGCACTAACTAGAACCCTCTGCTCAAACGAACCAACAGTGCTGTTATAAGCTTCGACTGCTGTTCCTAAACCACGTCCAAGCCTATCCATATGTCCTGACATATCTCCCAAACGTTTGTAAAGTTCTTGGCCCAACACAGAAATAGCCTTGGCATTTTCGGCAATATTTTCCTGGCGCCAACCATAGGCCACAGCCCTCAGTAATGCAATTAACGTGGTAGGTGTAGCCATTAACACTTTTTCATTAACGCCTGCTTCAATAAGCCCAGGATCAACTTGTAAGGCCGCACTAAACATCGCCTCATTTGGAATAAACAAAACAACAAATTCAGGGCTATTTTCAAATTGTTCGAAATAACTTTTTTGTGAAAGCTGACGAATATGAGTACGAACCTGCCTGGCATGATCTTGCAATTTTTGCGCTTTAACTGCGTCATCCGATGCTTCCAAATAATCAAGATAAGCAGCCATGGGGGTTTTTGCATCAATCACAATGGTTTTATTAGCAGGTAAACGTACTAACATGTCAGGGCGCATTTTCCCATCACTTGTTGAAACTTGCTCGATAAAATCAACATGATCAACCATGCCAGCCATTTCGATTACGCGCTTTAGCTGCATTTCCCCCCACTGCCCACGTGCATGCGGCGTACGCAATGCCTTAACCAAAGTTGCGGTTTCTTGGCGTAAATCTTTTTGCGATATTACCAAATCTGTAAGCTGGCGTTTTAAATCAGCAAATGCTTCTATGCGATGCTTTTCAACAGTTTGCACCTGCACATTTACCTGTTCCAGTGATTTAGCAATTGGTGCTAGTAAATGCTGAAATTGCTGCTGGCGCTGTTCAAAAGTAAGATTAGCTTTTTCTAATACCCCATCAAACTGCGACTTAGCTAACCCCAAAAATTGCTGAGACTGATTGACCAAGGCCTGTTGAGTTAATCGTTCAATTTGCTGTTGCCACAGCTGTTGCACCTGTTGGTCAGTTTGAGTTTTAGCGCGTAGCTGCACATTTTCGATTAGCAATGCTTGCTTTTGGCGCCAAAGCATGGCAACCACCACAACTAATCCAAGAGCAATTGCTCCAATTCCCAGTATTAAGATTTGTTCATTCATTAGCATGTTCCATTTAGTCAGTTTATTCTGTTAAAACAACATAAATAGATTTTGTTTTTGGATCGTACTGAAGGGCCAGCTTTAGTTTTACTTTTTTAAATTCTTTTTCTAAATCGTGGCATACTTCAAGCTTTGGCATGGCATTAATATTTTCAGCACACTTAATTAATAATAACTTAGCTCCCTTTAGCTTTGCAAAAAACTTATCTTGCTCAATGCCCAATCCGCATGAAGAAATAGTTACTACGGTTCCAGATAAATCTACCTGTTCCGTTTCAATAGAGCCAAGCGTTAATGCTTTTGTTTCCCTATTGTATCCAAGAACTGAGCTTATTTTACGCGGTGCCAATAACACTCCTTTAAAAATAGCCTTAGATGTATTTTCAGTATTTCGACAATCACTGGCGTAGGCCTGCTCTTTGCCATAAATATGTATGTCTCCCAGAACTTTAGATTTATCTCTAGAAATTATAGTAGACACGCCATAAAACGACCAATCTGTCTCTGGCCCATCTTCAACTACTTTTGCATCTACAGTTGAATCCTCAAAACTTGCATACACTTTTTTAAGCGAAAAATATCCATTTTTTTCTGATTTAGTAGCACCAACAACAATACTGCCATTATCTTCAATGCTTAGTGTTGTCTTTGTAAGCATAATTGAAGGAAGATACCTATCTTTTTCTGATGCTACACTAATTTTTCCATTTACAATTACATTTGTAGGGTAAGCGTTCTCCTTCCTCCATATCCCATTAGGAGCATCGTAATAGACGTCTTGCGTCGCAAGTCCTAAAATAAAATTATTATAAATGAGAATATCTGAAGTATCATTAAAAACAAATTTCCCATCTGCAATCTCTACATTAGATTTTATTGTTTGCCTTAAATCAAACTTCATAGAATTTTTCGGTCTGCAAAAAATCAACCTTGAAAAACCATCACTATAAAGACCATTATTTGATTCTATAGTAAGTTCTGGTGAAGCTAGGTCAGATACACTCCCATTTCCAACACATTCTACCCTATCAGCTCCAACAACTTCAGTACTGGCCCCACCATTGAACAAAAATGCACTCAAGATCACTTTTTGGCTTGTAACGGTAGCATCTGTTTCCCTTTTAAGGTCTAAAACGAAAAACTCTTTGTATCCTGCTTTTGCTTTATACTCCATACCCAGACAGCCAGCTAAAAATAAGCAAGCAAATACCAGCAAACCAGATAGCAATTTAAACATGCATAATGTCTTTTTGCTTAACCGCCAACATATCATCAATTTTCTTGATGTAGTTATCTGTAAGTTCTTGCATTTCCTCAATTAGACGATGTAAAGTGTCTTCAGAAATTTCCTTATCTTTTTCCATTTTTTTAACTAATTCATTACCCTCACGGCGCACGTTACGCACACTTATTTTTGCTTCTTCTGCGTACTTACCAGCAATTTTTGAAAGCTCTTGGCGACGTTCCTGGTTAAGATCAGGCAAAACAACTCGCACCAGTTGGCCATCAGCAGATGGGCTAACCCCAAGTGATGATTCACGAATCGCTTTTTCTACAGCTTTAACCATGCCCTTATCCCAAACTTGCACAACAAGTAACCTTGGCTCAGGAGCTGTAACTGTACCAACTTGAGAAATTGGCATATAATTGCCATAAGCCTCTACCTTAATTGGATCAAGCAAATTAATTGAAGCACGCCCAGCACGAAGCCCAGAAAGTTCTTTTGCAAAAACATCTATTCCAGCCTGCATACGTTGTTTAAAGTCATCTAAATTAATGGCCATATATCCCTGGTTCTAAATTTTAGTTAACTGATATTAACGTAAATTCTAGGGTTTGTTACAAAAATTTTTTAGACTTTTCTGTATTTTTGATATTTTGCTTTCTTCCTTCTTCTTTTTCCGTTCCCTTTTCCTTTCTCATTCTTTTTTCGTTTCGTTTTTTGAAGAGTTCCGCACCGTGTAAGTTAGCTCAGTATTTGAGCTTGCCATCTCTGACCCTTGTCTTTAAAGACGTCAATGCGTTGATCTGCGTGTCTGCGGTCCTCATGTACTAGGTGGTACACTCCGGTCCTTGCCACTTGATCGCCTGCTGGCGTCTTTAAATTAAATACTTTGGATCATGTACTTGTTAGATACAATTGAGACCACATACTGCTTGGACTTTTTACAAAGTCTGCAGTTACGACTTAGGTAACTTGTGGATTACTGTTTGCACAGGAATAACAAAGATTACCAAGCGTTGCCACTTTGATAATGTGCGATCAAACACATTACCC
>CAMASM010000079.1 GCA_945860985.1 Candidatus Finniella inopinata | reverse complement strand
TGATTGAGGACTTCGATTGCCAAAGCTTCGCTATTTTCACTCTTTCCTCATAAGATAAGTGGTGATATTTTTCCAAATGCAACTCCATTTTTTTGTTTGTATTTCAACTAACATCTTATGGTGTTGCACTTCATTTTAGAACAGGCGATGCTTTTAATATTTTGTTAATATTTGGGAGAATTTTAGAGGTTTGAAATATAGATTATAACTAGCCCTCCGTAAAACGATAAAGCTTTTACACTGGGTCACCACGACCCTACGGGTCTTCTACTGACCAAACCTTCAACATGGCGAAAAGTTTGAGTTTTGTAAGACATCTTTGTGAGCTCCGCAGGAGCGTAACAATCCAGTAATTCGCATCAATATTGAATTTATAGAACTGGATCGCGACGCTACGCTCGCGATGACGAGATCTGATCATTACGTTCAAGTCCACCCCCTTGGGTGGTGGGTTACTCGTGATGACGATTTTCTGCGTCTTTGCGAGCAAGCTTTGCTTGCGCGGCAATCCAGTGCAACGCACTCCATTTATAACTGTAAGCCCAGTTCGGGATTATACTCTATCCCAGTCTCCCCAGAACATAGGCGAGCAGCGCGAAAGCGCGTAGTGAGACTTGGTATCTGGGGTCCAGTTAATAATTTCACCCACCAGACCATCTGGTCAAGTCAGATGGAAACTAGAGGGTAAAGCCGTTTTTTCAAATGTTTTTAAAATTTCAAACCAATTAGCCAAGTAAGCTTAAAAAATTCGACAATTTCTGCACAGTTGCCTCTTTTAACACAAAGATTTCTTGATCTTCCTGCCATTGTTCTGGCTTTGCATTCTTATAAGCATCGTTTTGCAATTTTTTTTCTAAATGCTGAGCTTCCTTGGCAATTGCATCGTGTTTTTGAACAAGCAATTGTTTAGCTTGAGAAACGTCCAGGGCTGAATCAAAAGCAACATACAAGGTAAAACCACGCACAACACAAGGAAGGCAATTATTAGGAATAGTATCTTTTGGCCAAATCTCAATTTCACTAAACCTTGCCATTGTTTTCAAAACATCCATAAATGGCTGAAACTCAGAAATTAGATCTGCATCTGCTTTAAGATAAGCCTTAAGTACCGCACCACCTGAGATATTTAGCAAACCTTTAAGTGAACGCACTTCATCAATCATTTGCCACAAATCAGTAGTAGCATTGGGCTTAAAGCATAAATCTACGCTAGTGTACTTGTGGTTAGTTAGGCACGGGTGCATATCAAAATACTTTGCCAAGTAACTTGTAATACTAGGCATAATTGGATGCAGCAAACTCAAGTACTCGAATAAAATTTTCATTGAAACTTGTTTCGCCTGCTCACTTGGCAATAGCACCTTTAATGCTTCTAAATATTGATCACAAAAGACATACCAGAAACTTTGATAAAGCCCTTGAGACGCCAGATCAAAACGATAGTCTTCTAAATAAGCAATCGTAGTTCGTTTTAGCTCGTTTACATGATTTAGCATCCATTGGTAAATGGGATGTATGTCTACCGATGGTTTAAATTCAGAGTTATAAGCGCAACCATTCAGCTCCAAAAATCTAGCGGCGTTCCAAATTTTAGAACAAAAATTGCGATATCCTTCAACTCGGCTTTCACCAAGCTTAATGTCACGCCCAGGTGCGGCCATTGAAGCTAAGGTATAGCGTAATACATCAGACCCATACTTATCCATTAGCACCAAAGGGTCTATAACATTCCCCTTACTCTTTGACATTTTCTGGCCTTTTTCATCACGCACTAAGGCATGTATATAAACCGTTTTAAATGGCACATCTCCCATAAAATGCATGCCCATCATAATCATGCGAGCAACCCAGAAAAAGATGATATCAAAACCGGTAACTAAAGTATCCGTTGGATAATACCGCTTAAGCTCAGGGGTTTTGTCTGGCCAACCTAGAGTTGTAAATGGCCATAGGGCACTTGAAAACCAAGTATCAAGCACATCTGTTTCTCGGCGCAACACCACATCATTACCAAGTTGAGCTCTCGCTGCTGCATAAGCTTCTTCTTCAGTTTTTTCAACAAAGATTTCTTCATTAGGACCAAACCAAGCTGGAATTTGATGCCCCCACCAAATTTGGCGAGAAATACACCATGGTTGAATATTATTAAGCCATTCAAAATAAGTGTTTTCCCAATGTTTAGGAACAAATTTTATTCTTTCAGATTTAACCGCTTCAATTGCAGGTTGAGCCAAAGTTTTGCCATCCACAAACCATTGGTCAGTCAAATATGGCTGCACTTCAATTCCAGAACGCTCACCATAAGGAACAGGACGAACAATTTCTTCAACCTTTTCAATTAACCCTTGTTCATCTAAAAGCTTAACAACTGCCTTTCGAGCCTTAGCAAAATACATACCTTGGAAAATTTGCGGTGCCAGTTCATTAAGGTGACCGTGAACGTCAAACACATTAATGCATTCTAGATTATGGCGTTTTCCAACCTCAAAATCGTTAAAATCATGAGCTGGAGTAATTTTCACAGCTCCTGTGCCTTTTTCAATATCGCAATAATCATCAGCAATAATTGGAATCTCTCTCCCTGTAATTGGCTGGCAAATCATTTTACCAATTAAATGAGAGTAGCGCTCATCTTCAGGATTAACCGCAACTGCTGTATCCCCAAACATGGTTTCCGGACGTGTTGTTGCAATTACAATGTAATCTGATTGGTTATCGGCTAAATGGTAGCGAATATACCAAAAAGGGCTTTTCTCATCTTGCGTATTAACTTCAATATCAGAAACCGCAGTTAACATTTTTGTATCCCAATTTACCAAACGCTTGTCTCGATAAATTAGTTTTTCCTTATAAAGCCTTACAAAAACCTCAACTACTGCCTTAGAAAGCCCTTCATCCATAGTAAAGCGTGAGCGATCCCAATCAGCAGAAATACGTAAACGCCTTTGTTGAGTAACGATTGCATTACCCGAGTATTCCTTCCATTGCCAAACCTTTTTTAAAAAATCCTCACGCCCAAGATCGTGACGTGTCTGCCCATCTTCTGCAAGTTGCCGTTCCACAACCATTTGAGTAGCAATACCTGCGTGATCAGTACCTGGTTGCCAGAGAACATCAAAACCTGTGGCCCGCTTAAAACGAATTAAAATATCCTGCAAGGTATAGGTAAGAGCATGTCCCAAATGTAGCGAGCCTGTGACATTTGGAGGAGGCATCATGATTGTATAAGGAGATGCTGAATTTTTTAAATTAGCCTTAAAAAATTGTTCCGATTCTTCATATAGCTGATCTTCAAATGATTGTGGATTAAATTTATCTAGCATCTACTTAATACTGCTTTATTTTCCTGGCATTATAGCGAATTAAAAAATGACTGTCATATTAAGATTGTCAAAACCATTACCCCAATTCAGATCATGAAACTCTACGGGGCAAGCCACGTGGAGTTTCACTTATGTTTCACACAAATATGACCTAAATTCAGGTCCCATTGCCAAGGGATTACTCTAGGGACTAGAATGACTACAAAATCATAATAAGGAGAGGCAAACATGTCTCACGAAAGATCTGTAAATGTACAAGATGCTTTTTTAAACCATATTCGAAAAAATAAAACCCCATTAACCGTTTTCTTAGTAAATGGAGTTAAGTTACAAGGCAACATCACTTGGTTTGACAGCAATACAATTTTATTACGCAGAGAAGGTCATGTGCAGCTTATTTATAAGCACGCTATTTCTACTTTAATGCCTCATGGACCAGTTAGCATTTTAGATTACCCTAATCAGGAACGGGATGAACGCCACGCACAAACCACTGATCAACAGCCACTTCCAGATGATGATGACGAGGATTCTTACGATTAGTTAAACAATTTTCTGGTGCGGCCGAGAAGACTCGAACTTCCAAGGATTTCTCCACAGCGACCTCAACGCTGCGTGTCTACCAATTCCACCACGGCCGCAACACGAGAAACATAGCAAAGATATTGTCTAGATACAAGACGCAGATAAACTCTAAAAAAGAATTACAACAATGCCACAGCCCGGAGTTTTAATTACAAATTCTAGACCCCCCATGCAGCACGAAATAGCAAAATGGGGCAATCAAGGATTTGTTGTATATTATCAACCTCTTTTAAAAATTGTTAATTTGCCAATTGAACAATTGAAAAAAACCCCACAAGCACTTGTAGTAAGTTCAGCCAATGGAGCAGCAAGTTTACAAAATTCTGATTGGAACCGCAACATACCAGTCTATGGAGTTGGTACAGCAACCGTTGCCGCTGCAAAAGCATCTGGTTTTAAAAATTGCTCTTCACCAAATTCAAAACC
The DNA here is from genome assembly GCA_945860985.1 of Candidatus Finniella inopinata. GTDB lineage: Bacteria > Pseudomonadota > Alphaproteobacteria > Paracaedibacterales > CAITNM01 > CAITNM01. Next base: position 2,614 of record CAMASM010000079.1, on the reverse strand, counting down.
GTATCCATCTGCAGTCAATCTAGTTAATTGGATTAAACAGAATCTACAACCAAATGATGGATTAATTATACATGGAAGTGGCGAAATTCTTCGCCATAACGTAGCAGAAATGCTTAAAAAATACGGCTTTGAAAGCCTACGAGTCATGCTTTATAAAACACAAGCAATCAGTACTTTTGAGCCCGAAATTGAGCAAGCCCTAAAAGACGGAATCATTCAAAAAGTAGAGCTTTCTAGCGAACAATCTTTAGAAATTTTTGTTAGTTTATGCAAAAAATCTAGTATCAACTTTCAACAAATCAAAGCATTAACGCCCAGCAATTACCTAAGAAATGCAGCTTTGAGATATGGATTAATTGCTGATTAATCAACAAATAATTATTGATTATCATTAATTTTTGCTTGCATTACATGAAAAATCTATTTATGGTTTCCTCAGTAACTCAAGCAAATTTTATTTTATGGAAAAAATTCAAAAACTAAGCCGTACTTTAAAAACCACCTTTTGTTTTTTAAGCTTTGGCGTGCCAATATTCATTTGCCTACAATGGTTGTTGATTGATTGGCAACCTGTAAAAACACTTGTTCAATCAGGAATGATTTTAAAGCCTATTACTACTCCTGATGGTCTGGTTAATTTAGGAAATATTGAATTAAGTTTAACCACAAAAATATTAGCGCTTCTAGGTAACTTAGTAACGGCTTTCCCATATATTTTTGGTTACATATTATTACATAAACTTTTTAGTAATTATCAAAAAGGGAAAATTTTTATATCTGATAACATCAACATCTACAAAAAACTCGGGAAGCTTTCATTTATTTACGGAATTTTTTGTATTCCATTAACTGAAACAATAATGGTACTTGTAGCAACTTCTATGAATCTTCCAGGGCATCGTTGTCTCCAAATTGGTTTCGGCACACCAAGTCTTGAGGCAATCTTATGTGGCCTACTAGTTATTGTAATTTCCTGGGTAATGCAACAAGGTCAAGCTCTTCAAGAAGAAAACCAGTTAACGGTATAAGGATCGAATCATGCCAATTATCATAAACCTCGATGTTATGCTCGCTAAGCGTAAAATGAAATCGCAAGATCTTGCAGAAAAAGTTGGAATCAGCATCCAAAACTTATCGATCCTCAAAACTGGTAAGGCCAAGGCGGTGCGCTTTTCAACCCTTGAAGCGATTTGCCAAGCCTTAGAATGCCAGCCTGGAGATATTTTAGAATTTCAAAAATTATCAGAACCACTACCAACAACAAGAGTTTTTTGATGAAAATTATATTTACTGCTCTTTTTAGCCTTATGTCTTTAATGGCTATGGAATCAGATGAAATTACCCCGCACAAGTATGACGATGGCGGCCCCAAACCTTATGAAATCCCAGCATCATCAAGATTTACAACCAGTCGTTTGGAGCGACATGTCCCTGATATTGTCTATTATTTCAGTAAACCAAAGGCTGAAACATACCCAATTGCCATTTTGTGTGGCGGCTCAACTTCTAAGAATAATATCAGCAGCATAATCCATCTGCACCGATATATTTTACAAGAATTTCATAATCTTGGTGCCGGTGTTTTAACCGTTGAACAATGGGGTATTGACGGTAACACAGTTAATCAAGATGAATTTATGAAACATTATACTCGAACTCAGCGTTTGCTAGATCACCGCACTGTTATTGAACACCTAAAAGCAAATCCACCACCTGGCTGGAATGGTAAAATTATTTTGTGTGGCGCCTCCGAAGGTGGCCCACTGGTAACCACGCTTACAACAGATTTTTCTGATTGTGTAATTGCTACAATTAATTGGTCTGGTGCAGGTGATTGGAACTGGCGAGAAGAACTCTGGGTATTCGTACAAAAGTTATTGTCGGATAATCCAGATTGCCCTGATCACAAGCTAAAACTAAAGGATTGCCCATGTATGGAAGATGTTAAAACTCGCGAACGTTACGATGCAAAAATGGATGAAACCTTAAATAATCCAACTGCCAACAAGGAATTTCTTGGCATGACATATCTATATCATGCTGATGCACAACAATTCACAAAATATGATTACCATAAAATTAACACCCACTTTTTAGTTGTCAGTGGCACAGCCGATAGCTTGATCCAATCATCAGATGCTTTTGTTGCCAAAGCCACTGAAGCTGGCGCCAATATCACTTACCACCGCGTTAATGATATGGATCACTATGTGCGCCGCAGACCAGATGTAATTGCAAAAACTTTTGCTTGGTTAAAAGCACAGCTACCCTAGGTAAAAGAACATCAATTCTCATTTTAACCAGTAATTAACCTATCACTGATATATTAAGTTTAGGTGGTAAGTTATACCCAAAATATGTTTGGGTGCATAAGCTGAGTAACCAGCAATGGTGACTCCCCTTTAATAAGGTGTGTCCTGTCTACATATCCCAACAGCGCTGTTGGCATTGTAGACACTTTTTTGGTGGGCCGAAAGCCCATGGAAGAACATAATCTTAAGATCTTATAGATTTTAAGACTAAGGCAGGATTATGTTTGAGGTGGCGGCTGGGGTGGGCGACGCCCTATCGTTTTTGTTATCCAAGCCTCGCAACGCTTTCAGCTCTAAGTTCC
>CAMASM010000078.1 GCA_945860985.1 Candidatus Finniella inopinata | reverse complement strand
AAGAGGAATTTGATGAAGTCATGGAAAATTACAATACAACACCCAGAAAATCTTTGGGATGGTTAACTCCTCTTGAGGCCTTTAATGAAAATTTACACCGTGTTGCACTTCGAACTTGAATGTGGCTAGCGTATGTACTTATTATTGCTAAGAATGCAAAAATACTTAAAATTATTTTCTTTAATACCATGTCTTAAGCCTAAAAATATGTTTTACTATGCCAGACTACGGTATATTAATTAAATTATAGTTAATTGTATTTGAATCATCTTAAGTTTAGTTTATTACAAAACGCCAAAGTTTTTCAGTGGCTTTTTTGATGCCAATACGTGATGTTGTTAAATATTTCGGATTTTTTATCCCTTCGGTTAAATACATATAATCGCTTTGAATTAAGTTAATTCCATTATGCTCTTTAGTAATTCCCAAATAACGACATGTTTTACCAGGACCATCTAGATGAAGATTTGATGATTTAATTCCGCGTATTAAAACAGCACCAGCTTGTCCAACACCTTCAGTTACAATATTTAAGCAATGGTGCATACCATAAATTATATACACATACGTATAGCCTGCAGAGCCAAACATAATTTCTGACCTTTTGGTAATTCCTCTAAAGGCATGGGAAGCTTCATCATCATAACCTCTATAAGCTTCTGTTTCCGTAATAATGCCTTGAAAATTATCGCAAATTAGCTTTTTCCCAAGAAGATCTTTGGCAACTTCAACCACATTACGGTTATAAAATTCGTGTTGTAACTTTGACATTTTTTACAAACTAAAAATTTCTCACATCAATTTTATTAGTATGCAAAGCTTTTAAAGCTTAAAGAAATATTTTTTTAACTTTTAAAGATGGGGTAATTTTAGCCAGAAATAACGTTGTTGGAGGTTAACATGCAAACACGATCACTAAAAATCTATGGCTTGAAAGGAAAAATTGGACTTTTAAATTACTCAGCTAAGCATAAGTTACTACAAGCAGCGTTAAGTTCTTTATTTCTCCTGCTAAGTTCTTGCTGCAGTTGGTAGTGAAAAAAGTATTGTTGGGTACTATAACTCTTATTCCATTATAACTAATTTTAGTATTTTGGAATAAGAGATTAGCTATGCTCAAGTTTATCTGGATCAGCCCCAAATTCTTGCATAGTTGCGCGCATATGTTCAGAGAGTGGAGCGGTGATTACCATTTTACCGCTATCAGGCAGTGGGAAAGATATTTGGTATGCATGCAGGTGCAAGCTTAGGCCTTTTTCGGTAGCGCCATATTTATAGTCCCCTACAATTGGCCAACCGGATGCACTTAAGTGAACACGAATCTGGTGGGTACGTCCACTTCGCGGCCAACAATCAACTACAGCAAAACTATTTCCAAGTTTTTTACGTAACATATATTGGGTTTCAGCTGGTCTAGCATGTGGACCGTTAACCACCACTTTTTCTTTGTTGCCAACCATTTCCTTACCAATTGGTAAATTAATTGTACCTTGGGCTGGGCGCACGCTACCTTCAACAATAGCTCTATAAGTTTTTTGCACACCATGATTGGCAAATAAATCGCTTAAATACTGCGCCATAGGTATGGTTTTTGCCATAACCAAAACACCACTGGTATCTTTATCAATTCGGTGCACAAGGCGTGCTTCAGGGTTGTAGGCCTTCATGATGGCATCTATATGGCGTTTGGTACCTGTGCCGCCTTGAACGGCAATTCCTTGGGGTTTATTAAGGGCAATAAGTTGATCATCCTCCCAGATGATAATTGATTCAATCCATTTTAAATCTTTGTCTGTTACATCAATTTCACGTTTTGGTGGGGCTGCTGCGTGGGTGGTATAAAGCGCTAAATCAACCAAAATACGGACCTGCTCTTCAGAATCTACCCTGGTACTGCTTTTGGCTGGATTGCCATCTACCAATATTTTTTTTGAGCGTAGCAGCTTTTCTAACGCTCCTTGAGTTAATCCTGGGTAAAGCCTGCGCAGGAAACGGTCAAGGCGAGTTAAGTTATTGGGGATACTGTAATCAGACATTTTTTACTTTCAATTATTTTATGCATTTAGATCCTGAAATAAGTTCAGGATGACAATAGTACATTAGTACCATCATTTTGCTTTTACCTGAACAATATTTTGCCAATTAGTAGTGTAGGCCGGGGTTTTGTGGTCTCGTTTGTTCATCCAATCAATGCTTTCACCGCATGATAATGGGCGCACAGTGCCAAGGCCAAATCGTTTGTTTAAATCATCCATTACCTTATCTATATCTTTTTTATCGTTAGCTTTGGGGGTAAATATAGATTTTTGTTGGGGTAAAGTGGCGTCATGCAAATCAAGCGCCATGATTCCAATTTTACTGTAGCTAATCTTTGGGTCAAAAAAATCTTCTACAGCAGATTGAGCGTGTTGAATAATAGTGGCTGTATCGTTGGTAGGTTCATCTAAAATGATCGTACGTTGGTGTAAAACAGTATTGGAGGATTCAAATTTAGTATTACGCCCATAAACCCAAAGAGTTTGTGTTTTTTGTGAATTTTCCCGTAGTTTATAAGCTAAACGAAAACCATAACGCGCAACTGCTTGCTTTAAAATAGCCATGTCTTTAACTGGAGTGGCAAAGCTTCTGGTAATTTGGATTGATTTTTTAGGGTCTTGAATTAGGGTTAACGGAATGCAGGACTGGCCATTAAGTTCATGGACTATACGTTCCACTATAATGCCGTATTCTTTACGAATATCTTTAGCATTAGCTGTCATTAAATCATAGGCTGTATAGATAGCTTGTTGGCGTAAGCTCTTGCTTAGCTTGGCACCAATCCCCCAAATTTTGTTAACAGTAATGGCTTTTAAAGCGTCGTGATATTTTGTAGATGCATCAAGGTAACAAACAACACCTGAAGCTTTAGCTTGTAAATTTGCTAACTTTGCCAATGTTTTAGTAACACCAAAACCAATGGATATCGGAATACCTACACATTGCATTAAATGTTTTTGTAGACGTTCCCCTTCTGTTTGCCAATCGACAGAATCATCGTATTCCAAAAAGGCCTCATCAACTGAATATACCTCAACCTTTTCGCATTGCTGTTGTAGTATACTCATAATGCGTGAGCTTATATCACCATATAGTTCAAAGTTGCATGACAACACTTCTGCATTATATGCCTTAACCAAGTGTCTAATTTCAAATAGGGGAGCCCCCATAGGAATTCCTAATAACTTAGCTTCATTTGAACGAGAAATGGCACAACCATCGTTGCTGGAAAGTACGATAACCGGCTTGTTCTCAAGCTCTGGGCGAAACACTCGCTCACAGGAAACGAAGAAATTATTACAATCAATTAAGGCAAACATGAGACACTCCCGATGGTCTTATCAAGAATATAAAACCATCTGGCATTAGAGTCTACGATGAAAAGTAGCTGCTGTACCAATTAAATGAGTTTAGCATGTCAGGGACCATATTTTTGGCAAGGCCAATTGCCGCTGGAATAAGTAATTGGGATGATAAGAATCCTCCAAAGCGTGCACCAAGGTAGCAAGAAACTGTTTCCCACCTTGTGCTCAGACCAAGTTCTTCCGCAATTTGCTTAACAACATATGCTCCTGCGAATGAGCCAATGGTTGTGTCAGTGTATAGTAAAGATGAGAGCACAAGAAATCCCATAATAAAATTTTTACTACATTTTTTGGTAATAATAAAATTTTCAAGATCTTCGGGAAGCAGCGTGCAAACTGTAGCAATCATGGTGCTTGGGTTATGAATATGCCTTGGGTGAGCACAAATATCATCTGCTATGCACGCTAATAAGCTTGGAACTTTTTTAATTATGTATTCAGGGCCGTCCTGTTTAATTAAAGTTCTTGTATATGTTGCTTTGCGTTCGTCTTGACGATCAACATCAGTAGCGTTTAACCATGCATAACTTAACATCATATAGGTTATAATTTTTTTAGAAAGTTTCATTTATTCCATTTAATTTTAAGTTTTTACTACAAAGCATTATCATAAAAGGAAAATTTTGCAAACCTGGTTTTTTGCTAAGTTAGGTAAGAGTCTTTATTATTTGTTAAACGCAGTAGCAAGATTATTAATCTGCTCACTCAAAATTTTTGTTTCATACATATCCATAACACCACTATTCCAAACTGGGTTTGGCCAGGCTGCATCATGATCATATCTAGCAATTACGTGCACATGTAACTGGGGCACCATGTTGCCCAAATTTGCGACATTGAGCTTGGTAGGGTTATAAAGTTCTTTCATTACCTTGCTGGCAAGAACAATTTCTTGTAATAACAACTGCTGATTAGTATCTGTAAGGTCAATAATTTCTTTCACATTCGCTTGAATTGGGATAAGTAAAATCCATGGAAATGCTGCGTTATGGTGCAGGCGCACCTGGCACAAGTTAAGCTTTGTAACAAAAGTTGAGTCTGTCGTTAAACGTTGATCAATTTCAAAATCATTCATATCTTATTCCATAAAGGCTTTTTGGCAGTGCTCAATTATTAAATCAATTCGCTTGTGCAGCGCTACATCAAAATTACGGTATAAAGCTAATATTTTGTAGCTAGATGTTTCTGGTTGCCAAGAAACTGGGTGGAGTTTTGCTTTTTTTCCTAAAAAATCTGGTAAGAACCCCACATCTGTTGAATTAGCACAAATATCAGCAATTAGCGACCAGCTTGGTATTCTGGCCTTAATTTCTAATGGCTCTGCGTGTAATTGTTTCCAACTTTGTAAAAGTTGCAGTACCTCAATTTGGTTTTCAGGTAAAAGCACAGGGCAGGGTTGTGTATTTTGTAAGGCTGAGTATAGCTGAAATGATCCAGATCCTACCTCTTTTGAATTTACTCCGCTCCAAGGAGAATTATCTGGAACCAAGACGATATCGGCTGCGTCATTTAATACAGCGTCAAAGGCTCTATCTGGGCGCATTAGCTTTAGCTCAATTGTTTCAATTGGCAGGATTGATGAAATTACAGCCCTGGCTATGGCTTGAGTCGTTGCTAGCCGTAGTGGCCTGGGTAAATTTGTCGCAACTTTTTCACTGAAGTATCGGAGCCAATCTTCTGCTGCTGGTATTAAACTTGCTCCTTGGTGAGTTAAACGAAAATGACGTTTTTCATGGGTGCACAGCGCCTGGCCAAAGGCTTGCTCAACCCGTGCAATTGCAGTACTTGCAGCGCTTTGACTTAAGTTATGCAAATTAGCTGCTTTGCCTAAGTTCTTTAAGTTCCCTGCGGTTATGAACAATTCTAAGTCGGCAATTCGTAAATGGCTAAGTAGATTATTCACAAATGATTCTCCGTTTCTTAAAACTGTAACGTTACGTCAAAAGTGTACCCTTTTAAAACACTTTTAAATATCTGATTTTTCGATAATGAAAATCATTTATATCGTCAATACAAAAAATAAAAACTTGTTTACATTGGTACTCTCATAAAACAAAAGGTACTAAAATGAAAATTAATGAAGTTGTTTTAAAAATATTAATTCGCATTTGCCGTTTTAATTTTGGAAATTTTGAAAAAAAAGAATTTAAAAAGTTTTTAAATATGGGAGGTATCTTTGCGCTAATCATTGGCATCTACTGGACCTTGAGACCATTAAAAGATGCCATATTTATTCAGTTGGTTGATAAAACACATATTCCGTACGCTAAAACCGTATCAGTACTAGCACTTCTACCCTTGGTAATGTTTTACACCAAGCTTTTACAGCGAACGTCGCGTGAAAAAATGTTTGTAATTTTGCCATATTTTTATGGAATTACAATTTTGTTTTTTAGTTTGGCAATGCTAGTTGCCCAAGGAACTACTGAAGAGATAATGGCAAGATCCACACTTGCTTTTGTCGGCACTAAAATTTTAGGGTATACGTGGTACCTTTTTGTTGAAAGCTTTGGGTCATTAGTCGTGGCGTTATTTTGGGCTTTTGCAACCGACACAACCGAACCTATTTCAGCTAAGCGAGGGTTTCCTTTGGTTGTTGCAATTGGGCAAATGGGTGGCATTGTTTGCCCTTATGGTATTGGTGGATTGCCACATCGTTTAGGTTTAGAAAATGATGCTGTCTCAACTGCAATACTTGGCGCTTTAACTTTATGGATTGTTCCATTGGTAAGGAGCTAGTTTGTTTTTCTTTGATCGCAATATTAAATTTTTTACCCAAATAAATAGCTATTACAAACCAAACCACAACTAACGGAAATCCAGCTACTCCGCTTAAAATAAGGTAGTGCCCCTTCCCTGCAACTTCACCAAATATTGACTGCATAGGCTTAAGCAGCATATTAAACAATGAACCTGCTTCTTTGGATGCACGTGAACCAAAAGTTTCAATCCACGCTTGAGCTTTGAACCTTACATCTGTTGTGGTTGGAATGTATAATTGCTTTAAAGAAGGGCCATTTAATGCATAGTTAATTGCTTTTGAACCAACCATTAATCCAAACAAAAAAGTAATTGAATCAAGTGTTAAAAAGCTAAATAGTGCCAGCCCTACAATAACCGGCATCAATGCCAAAGAGACGCCTATTCCTAAATAACGCGTAATATTACTAACGCCTAATAATAAGCAAGTTAACGAAATAATGTTTACGCTTGAAGCGTAGATGCTTAAATAATTACTAAGCTCTACCCCAGAAAACTGAGTAGCTGCAGCAAGCTTAAAATTGTAATCAAAAATAGTTACGATAAATTCGTAAATAAACTGCACCATAAATATGCCAATTAAGTAGCGGTTAGAAACTAAAAGCTTAAGACCCTCCAGAAAACCTGGCTCATGCTGTGGTGCATCGCTACTCTTACTAGATTCATCTTTAAACGCTATTAATAAATCGCTTGGAGTATTCTTTAAAAAGCGCCACATTCAAGTTCGAAGTGCAACACGGTGTAAATTTTCATTAAAGGCCTCAAGAGGAGTTAACCATCCCAAAGATTTTCTGGGTGTTGTATTGTAATTTTCCATGACTTCATCAAATTCCTCTTGTTTCATATTTTTCACATCTG
>CAMASM010000077.1 GCA_945860985.1 Candidatus Finniella inopinata | reverse complement strand
AGCAAGCAACTGACCATCATGATTTTATCGCTGTCAGTTTAAATTCGTTGGGTTTAGTTGAAAGTGGGTGTGGAGTATGAACTTGAGGTTGTTTTTGGTTTTCTAGTTTTTCGAAGTGGCGAACTCCCCATGCAAAACCCACAGCAAGTGGTAGCATAAGCAACCAAAGCCCGTAATACCCTAAATATTTGGTGATATAAATCAGTCCGAATGAGGTGACCACATACATAATCGCTCTATTTATGGCAAACAAAAATGTACCATAGGTAAAACGTTTCAGAATGGGAAGGTGGGTATAAAAAATGGCAAAACCAGGCATGGGGCTTAAACCGCAAACAAGGGCTAAAACCTGAATGACAAAAATCAAATGAGGTGATTGCGCAGAGACTAAGGCATAAGGCAACAATGCCGCAAAAACTAAATTAGCAGCACTTCTAATTTTAAGAAGTTTAAGGGGAAAGATTTTGTAACTTAAAAATGCAATTGTAATAACTGTAATAAAATCAACCAAAGTAACTAAGAGATTTTGTTTTATTACTTGCTCTGAAGTAAAACCAAATTGGTCTTTTAATAAACTGCCACAATAAATATATGACAGGTAAAAAAATAATGGCCAAGGGCAAAAAATCAAAAAATAAGCAACCAATGTTTTTTTTGTTTCTGCTGATTTTTTTTCAACATAAACTTGATTGTTTTTTTTTAGTTTGGCTTCTTTGGCATCTAAAAACTCTTTTGTCTCGCGTAATTTGGTTCTAGCCACAGAACCAAAAATAGCAATAGATGCGCCTATCCAAAAAGCGATGCGCCAATTTGCGTTGGTCATTAAAACATAGTAGGCAACAAGCAGTGCACACATACCGCCGAAAACAGAACACACAGCAATTAAAGAAACAACTGGATATTGGGCGGGTGGTTTGGTAATTTCTGTTAAATAAATTTCTGCCCCAATGATTTCTCCCATCGATGATATGCCTTGAACCACACGACAAATGGTTATTACCCACGAAGCTGATATGCCTATTTGCGCATAAGTTGGCAGAGTCGCCATGAATATGCATGAAAGTGACATCATTGCAGAAGTTATGATTACGGTTGCTTTTCTGCCAATGTTATCGCCAATCCAGCCAAATATTAAGGCTGTAAAAGGTCTTAATACATAGGTTGAGCAAAAGGCAAGCGCAGCAAGTAAAGATGCAGTATGAGGGTCAGTTTTAGGAAAAAACAATTCGTTGAGTAGAACCGCCATATGAACGTAGAGCATCAAATCAAAATATTCGAGAAACGTGCCAATTTGCAGCAGCCCAACCGCTTCTTTTTGTTGGCGACTTAAAGACGAAAAAATAGCCATACGGTCACCCATAACGCAAATTCATCTAACAACTATTCCTAATTTTTAAAAAGGTCAATGCTATTAAGCAGGATTTTGATAGATTAGTGTTAAATTAGGCACATTAAGCTTGCTAATTTTTCATTATCAAAAAAAGTAAAAATATGAACAATGGCAAAATCAACATAAGAGCCATGCAGGAATTTATTCATCTTTTGATGGGGGTTCAAATATCGATTGATTTTTGCAGGATTAAATTGCATTTGAAGAGGAAATTATTTATTGATATTTTTTGTAACCACTTTATTGCATGCTTATAACCACTATGCTTCCAAAAAGTGGTTAGGTAAAACCTCAATAAAACCAAGGGTTTGAAGCCTATATAACCACTCTAACCACGTTTTTACAATGCTGAGCCTGATAATTTTTCTAGAGCTTGATCGGAGCTTTCATAGAAAAAATATCTGGCTCCGGGAATATTGGGTATGGGAAGGTATAACCATACCCCTAAGCCTGTGTGGTTCAATGCCCCATACCGCCCCCCTAGCCCCATAAGGGACCAAGTCCTTATATTACAGAATAGAATTATTGAAATTAATCAACAATGTTTGTTGGCTTATTTGAGGTAGAGACAAAGAATTAGCAAACTTTAGAAGGTTGATCAACTTCAGATTGGCAACATTGGCAACTGCTTACATGGGGACATTTGAAAAATAGATGATTTAAGAATTTTTCTTGAAACTTAAAATATCTGACTTTTGGGGTAGATTGGCAACATTGGCAACTGCGTACCTGGGCGCATTTGAAAAATTAGACAGCTAAAAATCATTATGAAATAAGCAAATAATGCTACACAAAATTAAGTATGATTTCCTTCAAATGTGACCCCCGTGTGACCCCAGAGATTTTTGTGATTTTTTACAAACCCTCGAAACCCTTACCACAATTGGCGTTCCCGAAGGGATTCGAACCCATGGCCTCAAGATTAGGAAGGCTGTTATTAGAGTCACAAAATCCCTTATTTTCTGTTATTTTTATGTCTCGTGTTTTGTTAAGTCATCACAAAGTTAGCATTGCATTCTAATCTGATTGACTCCCATATTCGTTAGTTCTATTTTATTTCCATAAGCTGAAAATGCTGCGATTGAAAAATTATGTCGTCTCCACGTTCAGTTCAACAAAAAGACAAAGGCGTGGAAGAAATATTATGTTCAAAAAATCTGTAACTAAATTTTTAACAATTAGCACTTTTTCGCTTATAATTGGAACGTTTTTTAACACTGTATCAGCAACGGATGTAGAATTTGAAGTTACAACTCCAAAAGCAAATTTTCTACGGCTAATTGCCCGTGAAAAAACTAATATTGTTTTTGACCAAGAAATTAACCTAACAAATTTTACTGGCACAAAACAATTGCGTGGCAGCCTTAAGATTGCTGATGATGGTTTACTGTTTAAATATAAAGGTTCTCAAGGCCTAAAAATTAAGTTTGCTATTAACGGCAAAGGTGATATTCAAACTGTCGATGGTAATCATGAAACAGCATTTAAGGACAAGAAGGTTTGGGGATTTAAAACTCCTGGAAAATTTATTAATGCTGTCCCATCATTGTTTTATAAACTAAATATTCACGCAAATGAAACCCATAATCGAAGCCTTCTTAAAGCTTATACAGGTAACTTTGGTCAGAGCTACCTATTCAATGATGGAGTGATTCATTTTGGTAATCTTGAGGACTGTATGTCTCTCACACCTTATGTCCCACACTTAGACTTTATAAAATTTACACAGGCATTAAATGCCATTGATGCCCCAGAGCCCAGTTTTAAATATGGAGTCATTGATGATTATGGCATGCTTATTTGCGAAAAAGGTTTAGAAATCTCTAATCTTACTCACAAGGTTTACGGCATTACCGATATCACTGGATCTCTATCACTCAATAATGCTGGCGTTGAAAATCATAATACTTATAATGTTGCAGGGCCGTTACAAGGTAAATGCCATAGCTTCACCAATCACCATGAGTTTTTTCTACAATCTACCGACAGTAATTTTAATGTTACTAACATGATTAATCACGGCCGAATTGATATTGCAAATGACTCAACATTATTTGTTAACAATATTTTTGACAACGGCTTGATTAAGGATGAATTAGGACAGACATCTAAATTAGGCATCATTAATTGTGGCGGTTCATTTGTTATGCAACTTGCCAAAGCTCCAAGGGGGCTTGGAGTTGTAACAGCCGGTACTTTAAAGACAATTATTGATGAGTTTTTAGATGAAGAGGCCTTAAAAAATGTTTTTAAAAACGCAGCGTTACTGCCTAAAAATCGTAAATTTGTACGCAAAGTTACAACCCATGTGGATTATTACTTGAACACAATTACTCAACATAGCGAAAGAGATCAGTATGGATTTACCCGGGACACCTATAAAACTGAAACTGGTTATAAATTTCAAAAGCGTGACACCTCTGTTCATGAACAAACTATTGATACTCAAGAATGGCCAAAAGAAATTGCAGATGATAACTCAACTTTTGCCAATAAACGAGATTTTTTAAAGAGGCTTAAAGATCACATTAAGGAAGCCTTAAAAAAGTCAGGACAAGGACAAGCGCACAAAAGTTCACTTGCAAGGGCATTGCAAGAAGCATTGGGTGAAGCTGGTCTTAGTGGAGATGATATTGATGATTTTTTTGATGACTCTGAAATTCAAGGTTTGCTGAATGATTTAGGTGAGTTTAATGAAGATATCTTAAAAGCTTTAGATGACAAATTAAAAGATCAATCTGAATTAAGCCGAGGGCAATTTGTAGAATCATTGCTAAGGCCTAGCCAAGCATCCACGACGCACTTTAAAAACACAACTGGGTTAAGAGTTGATACCCATGGATTACCACCTTCAAATTCTTCTGCTCCATTAACGCCACGTAGAGATGCTGCCAGGGTTGGTTTTGCTCAATATACAGAGAATTTCTCTCGCCTTGATCAGACGCAAAAAGAAAATCACCGGCTGATGGGATGGGGGCCAGAATCAGTAGCGCAAAGCTTCTATGAAGCTACCCAACATGATATTGCCATGGCCGCCTTGTGGAAAGGCTTTACTGGCAAGGAAGTTAATGCTTATGAACAAGGTGTTTTGGCTGATTTTGCAGCACATCTAGCTGTAAGAGTTGGGTTTGAAGGCGGCGCTTTTGCGGTGCAAAAAATCTTTGGCCGCATTGTTAAAGCAAGTATTAGCAAATTCACAGGCGTTGCCAGTAAAGGTGAGGCGGTGGCCAATGAGCTTACAAAAGCTAGTGGAGGTCAAATTCTAAAAAAAGAACTTACCTGGAATTCATGGCAAAACCTTCCAAAAGAAATATATGCAGGTAAATCATATGCTAAAATAGGCGATAAGCTCTATACAGAACATGCAATTGCTCGTATGCAACCTTCTGGTTTAGGTACTCCTGCAGGTCATATTGGCAAAGGGCGTAGCGTTGCCCCTCAATTTATTGAAGATATTATAAAGAATGGCACAAGGCGAATAGAAATCACATCGGAGGGCGTTAAGCGATCGATTATACGTTCAGATAATTTGGAGGTGATTACTGAAAATATGGATAAAATTATAGTAACCATCAAACGCATAAACTTATAGGCTGATCATGATGAACACTATCTATATCGACGTTTTTGAAAAAGTATTGTTTGTATGTGATGAATATATAGATAGAAAATGTACTCCTAGAAAAGTTCATCAAGTAGTTGCATGGGCTGAAAGCTGTATTGTAAATTTTGAGGAAAAAGAACTGAGAGAATTTTTTATGTGTATGGAGGGTGAAATTGATCATATTAGAGTAATGGCTAATGAAACAGATTTTGAATATAGAGATATTCCAGAAATTGAAGATAGAGAAAAAATGTTAATAGTTATTGATAAAATTAAAAGAACACTAAATTTTGATAAAAAAACAGAAAAATACGATCCATTATCCTGGCCGTATTCTGATGATGTATGGTGAAATATGATGTTAAAATACATAATAAGATGGGCTCCAGTTGTGTTTATTTCTTTAATAGTATTAATAGCTATTAGTCTAGCATTACGTAGTTATTAATAAATAACAATATTAAATGAATTTATATATGGATAGATATAACTTTGAATAAATTAGCAGAAAGGAAATATAATCAATGTTGTATCCAATAGAAAAAGTCTTAGGTGGATGGTCATTGTATTACAATACATCTGAGGACGATATTAACAAAGAAGCTGATGAAAACTGCGTAAAAATTTCTTTTTCAGAAGAAGATATACGACTGTTGAAAAAAAATGATCTAACCCAACTGTTGGTAAGTGTAGAAAATTTTCTTGCTATAAAAGTGAGAAAAACTGGCAAATCTATGGTTTTTTATTTGTGGATAGATGAAATGGTTCCTGCTATAAAGTTTAGCTTGGTATCGTCTTTGTATAATAAGTTACCCTTTGATATTAGCTACACAAAAATTAAAGATAGAAGCATGGCAATTAATCAGTTTTTTAATAAGTTAAAATCAATTTATGACCTAGTACCCATAGAAAATCTCAGACCATGCAATGATAATAATAAAGGTAAGGTCGTTCGTAAAAAAAGGAACAAAAATAAGTTTTTAGTTTATTGCAAATCATTAGATCCGGAAGTTAGCGTTCAAAATAAAAGGAATTTTTATTAGGTATGCATAAGATTAAATTGTAAGTTGTGCTATATAAATGACGAAAATTATTGCTAGTCATATTGCCCCAATATTATTTTAATCATGTAAATGCTCACGGCTGAAAGTACTCCAATTGTGATTAGGATAATGGCACCACATTTTATAAAATGTTTGAAATGATTTTTCATAGATTGATTATTTCACTAATTTTGTTACTCTGTATACAGGTTGGTTATTAAGTTTTCTTATGCAGCTGCAGCCAATAAAGATGACATATGAGAAGAAGATAATACTTCTTTTCATTGCGCTTGGTCTAGTCTTTGCGTTATGAATGTGGCAGTGAGTCTCTAATTTTGTCTCTAGCCTGCTCATAACTAATATTTTGCACAAACATTAGCTCGTAAGCTAGTAAATCAATAGCTGTGTCATTAATTTCACTTTTGGTGTAACTTTGGTCATGCTGTATTTTACTTTCAATGTGAGTATCTCGAATAAGATCAGCTAATTTTTGTAAATCACCAGAATTAAGCTTTTGGTAATAGCTCTTTAATTTATCCATCCAGTTTTGACGTAAGTTGGGCTTTGGAGATTTTAATATTTCAAAGCACTCTTCTATCTCAGCCAAACTAGCTAAAGCTCTAGCTTTTACCCTATCCATCTTTTCCTTGGGAAAATGTATGGTGACTTTTGAGGTGTAAAAATAGATTGATAGAAATTCAGATTTACAACCATCTATTTCAATTACTTGCCAATCTTTGCATTGCCCTACTCCAAAATATGGCATCACTAAAAGATCATTGGGTTTTAGATTTTTTAAATGCATAATTTTTTCTTCTTTAATTTTTGAAGTGAAAATATTGCCATCAGATATTAAGAATATTAAAGTTAAAAATAAATATTGTCAAAGTAAAAAGTTTGTGATCTGATAGTAATCATCGTTCACAATAGCCCAAAAAGGAGAACTACTTTATGGCTTTAGAAACCGCTTTAAATTCGCAGATTACCGACGCTGTCACCCAAGCTAATGTCAAAACCCTGGGAGATGCTCCAGCAATGGCGATCAGCAATCTCTATCAAATTATCTCGCAATCTTTGGGACTCTCAGCCCAAAATGCGGTGATGGCACAACAGCAATCCAATATCATTCATCAGGCTTCAAC
>CAMASM010000076.1 GCA_945860985.1 Candidatus Finniella inopinata | reverse complement strand
GATGTGAAAAATATGAAACAAGAGGAATTTGATGAAGTCATGGAAAATTACAATACAACACCCAGAAAATCTTTGGGATGGTTAACTCCTCTTGAGGCCTTTAATGAAAATTTACACCGTGTTGCACTTCGAACTTGAATGTGGCCTAGTTTAACTTTGCTCATTTAAAACCTCTTCAATAATGTGCTTATGTTTGTTTGCTTCTGGGGTTGTTTTGTCGGTGAGGTTGCATAGTTCAAAGGTTGCTTTCCACAAGGCCCAGCCTCTTGCTCTTGTCCAAGTTTCCTCGTCTAAAGCCATATGCTCTTTAAAGATTTCCCTCGATTTACTCTTAAGGAACGTCCAAGCGATTACCAAATCACAAGCCGGATCACCCACCCCCATACCGCCAAAATCAATCACTGCGGCAAGTTTGCCATCTTTAATCAGAATATTACCGCTCGCTAAATCACCATGCACCCATACTGGTGGCTGATACCATTTTGAACTAACAGCTTTTGCCCACAAAGCAAGAGCTGCCTGGCTATCAATCACGCCCTGCAACTTAGCAATTTGTGATCTCGCCTGCTCATCATAAACACCGACATGATCCCCTCGCCAATAGTTATGCAAGCCTGGAATTAGTTCGTTGCTTGCCTCAATTTTGTGCAGCTCTTTTAAGAAAAGCGCCAGGTCTGCTGCTATTTGCCCTAACTCATGATCAGCAAAGGTTAAAGCATTAGCGCTCTCACCTTCTCGCCAAGCATAAATCGACCAATGCCAGGGATAATCAGCAGATGGTTGTCCCAAAGCCAAAGGTTTAGGAATCGTAATCGATAGCTGCAATTGCAATTTTGGCAACCATTCTTGCTCTTTCAAAACCTTAAGTGCATAAGGTGCCATACTTGGCAACCTAATAAGCATCTTATCGCCTAAACGAAAAGTGCGGTTATCATGACCTTGAATCCTTACTGGTTGAATTGGCATAGATGCAAACTCAGGGAATTGCCCTTCGATAAGCTTTGCAACAAGGGATAACGTGATTTCTAGTTTTTCTGGTCTAATGCTTATAACCACACAATCACTAGATGATATGATAATTTTATTGTTCAACTATATAATCATACTCGAAGAATAACAATAGTATGGTTCGGCAATGGTGATTTGTATATATTTGGGTATAATAATATTTTGCTCACTACCCCTCACTAAAAGATTAAGGGTAGCTTAGATAAGGATTTGAAGTTATATTTCGGAAATTTTATCATCTACAAACTGCGTTTCTTTTTCACTGCTGATAGCGATATCCCAACTCATAATGCCTTCTTCAGAAAAATTCTTGAATGCTCACGCCAATATTTTTTTATCTCGCCCATAGGTTCATAGCCATTCTTCAAATAAAAACCCTCGGCTTGAAAATCCCATGTATCCAGCATCGAAAAAACACAGCCATTTTTTATTGCCTCAAGTTCCGCGGCATTTAGCAATTTTTTGCCATAGCCTTTTTTTCTGAGCTTCTTATCAACCCACAATACTTCAACATAGACTGACTCGGTATCAAAATGCGCTTGTATTCCGCCAAAAATCTCACCCAAATCATTTTTTAAAAAGACTGAAAATTCTTTGTCTCTTGTCTCACTCATTTCACGTTCAAAACAGGTAATGAGACCCTCCATCAAAGCATCATTATCAGCCTGACTGGGGTTGTGATCGACGATTATTTTGTATGTGGTATTTGGTATCAACTCTGCGTTTTGATCATTTTTTTGATTAATCCAATTAGCGACAGATTCTGCAGCTTGATTTATTGACAATCCTGTTGTATCTAAAGATTTAACAATAACCTTATTATCCCAATTTGTTATTTGATCCCACGCACTAAAATCTAGTCCATGCCAACAATCTTCTTTCAGCACATGCTGCATCCACTGCGGATCTTGGGTGTGCATTCGAAGCCAAGATGACCAATTCAACATGTTTTGATCAGCGTCATAAGTGTTGCGTTTTTTGAGTCGTTGGATTCTTTCAAAATCGCTAACATCCAAAAGACAGAAGTTGATTTTATCTATCTGTTTGGCGGAAGGGCATGCCAGTATTTCGCCTAAAACAATTTGACCAAGCAAACAGGCATCTTTGCCATCGCTTAGTAATTTTTGTAGCCACTTCTCGGTGGATTCCTGACGCCATTTTTTATCAGCAGCATTGGGCACACCGATGTCATCAAAATCGTATACAGCAACAGAATCTCCTAGAATTTTATCTAGATCCGACATTATCGCTGTTTTACCACTGCCACTGGCGCCACCTATGAAATACAACTTCATAAAACCTTCCTCATCTTGTCGGACTGATATGCTCTTTCTATTGTACCGTTTGGCAGGAAGTTAGATTGTAGATGCTCAAGTACCTGTATCCGGTCATCACCACCTTCATCAGACAGAAAGATGTATTCACAATAGTCGCCGATGTCTTGGATGATACGCTCAAATCGGTAGTAGCAAATTGCATCCTGGTCTACCTCTGTTTGGCCATAGCCCTGATAAAACAACGCCTCCTCTTCAATCGGTGCGCGACCGCTATCGCTAATACCGGCGCCGATAAACATCAGATCACGTTCTTTGGGGGCAAATATTAGTGTATCCCAGTCAACCACATACAGCGCGCCCTCTTTATCAATTAACAAATTCCATCCATGTATGTCTGCATGGCATAAAATATATTCAAGGGGCTGTTTTTGGATCGTGATCGCAAGATTTTCAGCGCGTTCAATAAGCTTCAGGACCGTCGTGCTTTTAGATTTTAGGAACTCTGCCATTTTTACGGCAACAGGCTCTTCAAAAACCTCATCCTCAATGCGTTCAAGGAATGCTTTCACCGTTTCTCGCCATTTGGAAGAGAATGTTTCCCGTGTTACACCACTTGTTATGACGCTTGGAATATCGGCACTGTGAAACTTTTTCATGGTGACGCCAAATTGGGTCCACTGCTTGTCTGATATCTTGGCTTCCACGCCATTCTGCCCCTCCACATAAGGGTAGAGACTCGCCTTGAAGGAGCCAAGGCTTGCCAACAGTTGCCCTGCCACGGTTGCTAGCGGTGGGATCACTTGTTTGATGCCCAGATCAGCCAAGTATTTTGGAACTGATACTGAAGCCTCAAAAAATTCCCCGCTCCTTAATTTGAGGAAGTAATCAGCGTTGCTTTGTGTTGTAACGCGATAAACAGCTGTATTGAAATCAGCACCAATCGGAAGAAAGGAGATTGCTTCCACATCTAATTCATACGCATCGTGTAAGCATGCAATGATTTCTTCGTCTGCGAGATCAGGTTTTATCAGCATTGTTGGGTACCCCAATATCATCAAAATACATAAAGCAACCCGTCTTCGTTTCACTACGACGTGGCATCACTCCATAGCGCATTCCCACGCATCGGCGGATGGCGGAGAGGAAGGGATTCGAACCCTCGATACGTTTTACCGTATACACGATTTCCAATCGTGCGCCTTCAACCACTCGGCCACCTCTCCCAAGGTATTAAGCAGAATACTTGATTTTCAAAACCGCAGCAAGCATATGTAAGTTTTCCAAATATATTAAGAAATAAAAAAATTAAGCATTCGTACTTGAAATTTAAAGATACGTGCGCATATTTCTAATATCAGTACCAGTGAAAATAAAACAATGCGCTTGTTATTAGTTTTGGCTTTTTGCCTTCCGTTAGTTGCTGCTGATTTTGATAATCCAGATTTTATTGAAGAAAATGAAAAAGAAAATCTTCGCCCACACACAGCTTGTTCTACAACAGCTGCATCTGCTGATAGTAACGATACGAAAAAAGATGGATCAACAAATACAGTACGTAGTGTTGTGCAAAATCACCCCAGAAGCAATTATAATTTTAAAAATCTAGACGAGCTAAAAATTACTCAACCTCAAATAGTTCTTTGCCATGTTGTTTTAGCCATTTTCGAAGCTGCACATAATTTGGGCACAAATGCCTTACATGCGACCAAAAAGTTTTGCTGTGATTCATTTCTTTTAAATGAGCAACCTCATGGGCGCACAAATATGCCAACACTGGTTCTGGGCTAAATACTATACGCCAACAGTAGTTTAGGTTACCTAAAGATGTACAGCTCCCAAAACGGGTGCTCATTTCTTTAACGGTAATTTTGGTAATTGTTACTCCAAGTTTATTTGCATATAAATTGCTGTATTCGCTAAGCTTTTCATAAGCTAAATCTTTTAGATATTTCATTACCTGATGTTCAAATTTTGAACGAATTCCATATACCTCAAGCACACTACCATTCAAAATAACTTTTGCTTGGCAATTTGGAATGAATTCAATAGTAACAGCACTACCCAATAACTGAATAGCTTGCCCAGGAACAATAGCTTTTTTAGCTTCAATGATGTCGGATTGTTTACTAATAATCTTAGTAAACCATGCCTTAGAGCTATCAATAAATTCCCATATTTGCTTGATGGGAAAACGTATAGGTGCTGAAACCATGAAAGACTTATTCTTTAATGAAAATCGCATCGACAAACGCTTTAGACCATTTTTCCTTTGCACTAGGACACTTTGTCCCCAAGCTGTTGTGTACAATGAATCTTTCTTTTTGTACTGCATAAAATAATCTGGTCATTAAAGTTCTGATAGATATAAAAATATAACCTTGATTGAAAAATAACTCGAGGGCAATAAAGTAAAAATCTTCATAAATTCTTAATGATTCGCTACTAGCCTTTATAGATAAGACATCTAACTTATTTGATAAAAATGGATAAAAAGTTATCTCCTTCATTAGCAGAACTAAAAGAAGGTATTCAAGTTGCATCAGGAAAAAAACAACCAGACATATTAATTAAAAATGTTACCTGGTTAGATATCTTAAATGGCACAAGTGAAATTACTAATGTAGCGGTGCATGGCAGATTTATTGCAGGTATCGGGAAAGCCTACACAGCAGCAACTAAAATTATTGACGCAACCAACCTAAGCATTGTGCCTGGGTTTATCGATACACATGTACATATTGAATCTTCTATGATGACCCCTTTTGAATTTGAACGAAAAACTTTATCAATGGGAACCACAACCGCTATTTGTGACCCCCATGAAATTACCAATGTCTTAAATTCAACTGGATTTGAATGGATTTTGCGATGCGCTGAAAAAATGCACCAAAACCTATTTGTTCAAGTATCATCTTGCGTACCTGCTGCCGAAAATTTTGAAACAAATGGTGGTGTTTTTTACAAAGAACAGATGGTCGGTTATAAAAATCATCCAAACGTATTGGGAATGGCAGAAATGATGAATATGCCAGGTGTTATTAATGGTGACGAACAAGTCTTAGAAAAAATTATGGCATTTTCTGACACTATTATTGACGGTCATGCCCCTACCCTACGTGGCCAAGATTTAAATGCCTACCGTTTTGCTGGCATTGCTAACTGTCATGAATCTATAACCCTTGAAGAAGCAAAGGAAAAGCTAGCTTATGGAATGGGCATCATGCTGCGAGAAGGCTCTGCAGCAAAAAATCTAAGTGATCTAATTGGTATCTTAAGAGAATTTAATGCTCATAGTTGCATGCTATGTTCAGATGATCGCAATCCTTTAGATATATCTGAAGAAGGCCATATTGATTATATGGTAAGAAAGCTTATTAATAAGCATCAAGTCCCTATATATACAGCCTATGCTATGGCTTCATATAGTGCTGCTCGCCATTTTGGACTTGATCGTTTAGGGTTAGTAGCCCCTGGTTATCAGGCTGACTTTCTTTTAATCTCAGATTTAAAGGCTGTTAAGATTGAAAAGGTTTTTTGCAAAGGAAAGGAATATAAAGAGATAGAATTTAACGCTACTTTAGCGCAGACACAATTATCTCAAACCCAAGCACCAACTTTCAATACCATTGATATTCCAGACCTAAGTGTTAATGATTTGGAGTATAATCTAACCGAATCTCAGTATAGAGTAATCAAAATCATTCCAAACCAAATTATTACCGAAGCAATCACTACTACTTTTGAAAATAACAAATTTGATAAAGACGATATATTACCCATTCAAGTTATTGAACGCTATGGCCATAAAAAACCACCATCAAAAGGTCTTGTGCATGGTTTTGGCTTAAAAGAAGGCGCTATTGCCACCAGTGTGGCGCACGATAGCCATAATATCATTGTTGTAGGAGAAAAAGCTCAAGACCGCTTACACGCCATTTTAACATTACAAAAAATGGGTGGTGGAATTGTAATAGTAAAAGATGGTGAAATTCTCGCATCTTTGGCTTTGCCTATTGCAGGACTAATAAGCGACGATTCTGCTGAAAATATAACTAAAAATTTGAAACATCTTCGCAATATAGCAAAAACTATTGGTTGTGCTATTAAAGAGCCTTTCTTACAACTTTCGTTTCTAGCACTGCCAGTAATTCCTACCCTTAAAATTACAGACTGTGGACTTGTCTATTCCACAGGGACTTCCCTTGAAGTAGTCAGTTTAAAATTATAAAAGATCTGACAATTGACATAATATTTTAACTAATTATTAAACTTATTTGCATACATTAACAGTAGACAGCTGTCTTTCGTGATGTGTCGCAGGGTATGCAAAAAACTATAGTTATTATATTACTAACATTTTTCCACACATATCTTTGGGGTTGCACTGATGATTTAGTTAACGAAATTCTTGGAACACACAATAAAGTCAGACCAAAGCAAAGACTAAAGCAAAGACTAAAAACAGCAAAAGAAAATTTCAATTTAGTAGACAACCGAAGGTTGAATTACAAACTTGCAACAATTGCAATACATGGACTAATACAAAAATCCAGTAAAGAATGTCCTATATACTATGGATATAAAGCTAACGATGAGATTAATTGCGAGCATATTGTTCCGCAAAGTTTTTTCCGTCATATAGCAGTAATGAGCTCAGACTTACACTATATTTATCCTGCCTACAAATCTATAAACTTAATTAGAGGTAACTGTAAGTTTGCAGAAATTCCGGAGGAAAAAGCGGAATTCGCCACATTCAAGTTCGAAGTGCAACACGGTGTAAATTTTCATTAAAGGCCTCAAGAGGAGTTAACCATCCCAAAGATTTTCTGGGTGTTGTATTGTAATTTTCCATGACTTCATCAAATTCCTCTTGTTTCATATTTTTCACATCT
>CAMASM010000075.1 GCA_945860985.1 Candidatus Finniella inopinata | reverse complement strand
CTTTTCTTCAAGCTGTGTAGTTTTTAATAGCTCTAGCTAGTCTTTCGACACCTGTTTCAATGAGCTCTAACGGACAATAAGAAAAACTCAACCTGAGGCAGTGATTGAGATGGAAATTAGAAGAAGGTCCAAATGCCGCACCCGGTAAGAAGGATACTTTTTCATTTTTAAGGGCCTGCCAAAAGAGCTGGGTGGTATTAATAGGAAGAGGAAGTCGCCCCCAAATAAGAAAACCACTTGAGGGGACAGTAAATACAAGCTTTGGAATATGTCTTTTTAAGGATTCCACCATCTTATCTCTTTTTTCTTTATATGACTCTCGAATATAAAGAAAATATTTTGTAAAATCATTTTTATCAAGGAAATCTGATATAATTCTTTGGGAAAAAGTTGTCGTATTGATATCATTACTCTCTTTTAATATTTCTAGCTTAGAGATTAGATTTTCTGAAGCTATAATCCAGCCAACTCTTGCGGAAGGAGCAAGAATTTTTGAAAAGGAACCAATATAAAACACCCAATCACTGTTATAAGATTTTAAAGGTGGTTCTACAGCTTGATAATTTAAAAAACCGTATGCATCATCTTCTATAATAGGAATTTGATAAAATTGCGCTATTTCAGTTAGTTTTAAACGCTTTTCTTGACTCAGACTTGTTCCTAAGGGGTTGTGTCCTTCTGACATAGTATAGAGAAACCTAGGCTTAGGAACTATTTTGTATAAATTCTCTAGCTCATTTATGCATATACCATCTGCAAAACTGACAGGAATCGTTGATAGATTGATATTGAGAGAGTGTGCTGCCTGAATAAAACCTGGATAGGTAACAGTGTCTGTGACAGCAACTTCGTCTCTATCGATCAAAGCTCTGCACAAAAGATAAATTGCTTGTTGAGCCCCACTAGTGAGAAAAATTTGATTGACAGTACAATTAACACCTCGTTGTTTCATTAGCGCGACAATTTGATGCTTAAGATTTTCTAAGGGAGGAGCATATTGCAAAGAGTTTGGCATCCAAAAATCAAGCATAACCCTTTTATAGTCTGAAATTGGAAATAGATTTTCTGAAGGCATACCAAGTGAAAAGGCAATAACATCCGAATCAGAGGTTTGCTGAAGAGCCTGTTGAATAGCAGAGGGGGCTAGTGCACTAATACGTTCAGGTAGTATGTCAATCATATAAAGTTTTCAAAGTTTTCTCTTGATCAATTGGTTTCTCTTTCTATGGCTTCAAAAAGAGCTTTTATATTATTGCTACCAAATCCTTCCATGTTATCCCTTTGAATAACCTCTAGAAAGAAAGTAGGACGACTTTGTAGAGGCTTACTAAAAATTTGCATTAATGTGCCATTTAGAGCCGTATCTATTAAAATTCCGAGATCTTTTATAATAGGTAGTTTTTCTCGATAGTAGCCAAAAGTACTTTCGCACATGCTATCATAATAGCTCTTTGGGATATTTAAAAATTCTATGCCTTGCTCTTTTAGAGATTGTGAGGTTTTTATTATGTCCCGAGTGGAGAATGCTATATGTTGAACACCAGAACCACCATAGGAAAACAAATAAGAATCAATCTGTGACTTTTTAGGACCTTGAGCAGGTTCTACTAGGGGAAATTTGATAGTTCCTGTGGTGTTACTCATAACCAATGAATTCATCCCACTGTATCCTGTGGACACATCTTCCTTGTGAGTAAGCTGAAATCCTAACGCATTTTGGTAAAACTCTTTCCATGTATTAAGCTGACCTTTTTCAAGAGCGATAGCAATATGATCAATTTCTAGTAATTCTACAGCAGTAGTACCGCTCTTGGTGGTTCTAAAAGTCCTATAAAAAGGCATTGCCCATCTCTCATCTTTTTCGCGTTGAATGAAAGTATGTACTGTGTCTCCAAAACAGGCTATCGTGGCTATTTTAACTTTTAAACCATGATCCTCTAAATCAAATGGAGAAAGGATGGGGCATGCTCCGTTATCAATTGCTCTTTTAAAATCGAGTTCTATATTGCTTGATAAGAATGCTATATCTTTAACACCATCATCATGAGCAATAATATGTTGGTGTATCGAAGAATGTATCGCTGTAGGCGAAGAGAGGATGACTCTTATATCGCCTTGCTCAACAATATAAGATTTTTTATCAATTAAACCCGTTTCTGGATCTCCATAAGCAACTACGTTAAAACCCAAGGTGGATTTATAAAAGTGAGCAGCTTGATAAGAATTAGCAACGTAAATCTCTACGTAATCTATTCCCTTTAAAGTTGAGCCATTAATCATCAGCTTTTACCAAAAAACTCGAAATCAGACCACCCAGACGGAAAAAATAGATCTTATTTTTACCCCTCAAGCATAAACATGATCTCTCTAATGTTAAAATCTATAGCATTAAAGCATGGCTTAATTCAAATTGAAAAAGAGAGCAAAATGATCCGGTTAAGGGAAAAATTTTCATATATACTCACCTGAAAGTTGCTTACAATCTTTTAAAAGCAACACCATCTACACTTCCAATATTCTCTAAACAAGAAAAATTGTAATTTATGGATAATTGTTCTTGATTAAAAAAGTTAATTTTGAAAAGGGTAACCCTGCCTTATGCTTTCTGTAAAACGATTTATAAAATATCTAAGTTATAAACCCAAAAGATTGGAAACACTTTTTAATGTCTATCAATTTGAAAAAGAGGCCAGCCAAAAACTCTCCAAAAATATTTTTGATTTTTTTGCGGGTGGAGCAGGAGAGGAGCTAAGTTTAAGAGAAAATAGTGCTGCTTTTGATCGCCTGAAACTGATACCACGAATGTTAAAGGGGATAGATTCTTTTAACTTGTCTACAAAAATACTGGGGCAAAACGTTTCTTTCCCCGTACTAATTGCTCCCATGGCTTTCCAAAGACTTGTGCATAAACAAGGCGAAATGGCTGTTGCTAAGGCTGCAAGTCAACATGGTATTAACATGACTGTCAGTACTTTATCAACGAGCGGGTTAAAAGATATTAAGGATGTTTCTTCTATCCCACCATGGTTACAAATTTATATTTACACAGATAGAGAAATAACAAAAAACTTAATAAATCAGGCTAGCAATCTTGGCTACGAAGCCATTGTCCTAACTGTTGACACTCCATTCTATGCAAAGAGACTCAGAGAACTGCAAAATCCAATTTCTTTATCTTCTTCTCTACTTATTAACTTAGTTGAAGCAGGACTAAAATTAGATAATGTTGATCCTTACTCTCTTCCTAAATATCTTTCTTCTTTGATCTCTTCTAACATTAGCTGGAAAGACATTGAATGGCTGCGCTCGGTCACTACTCTCCCTATTTTATTAAAAGGACTTCTTCACCCTGACGACATTCGAATAGCGGTTGAGCATAATATTAATGGTATTATTTTATCCAACCATGGAGGTAGACAACTTGATACAGCTATTACAGCTTTAGAATCACTTCAAATGGTTAAAGAAGATCTCAAAACAAAAACAGAATTTATTGTGGATGGCGGTATTAGAAAAGGGACTGATATCTTAAAAGCCCTCGCTTTAGGAGCAAAGGGCGTAATGATTGGACGCCCAATCATTTGGGGGTTGGCTGTTGCCGGAGAAATAGGAGTATCTAAGGTCATCAATATCCTTAAAGAAGAATTAAGTATGGCTATGGCCCTGAGTGGTTTTAATTCCATTGATCAAATTGATAAAGATATAATTTTTAAATAGTGAGAGTCATCAAATTATTTCAAAAACTATTCTAAATAATTTTTAATTTCATTTTGAAGATTTTTTAATTCCTCTATTGTTGTAACATCTAAATAATCAACTTTGAGAAGAAAATCTTCAACCTTTAAAAGAAGTTTTAGTATTTTATCCCTGTGTTTCTTTTGTTTATAAAAATTTAATTTTATTTTTTTGTCATTTTCGGCGCTTTCTAATTTATTAAATTCGTCTCTTAAAAACTCACCTATTTTATAGTGTTTCTCCACGGTCATCTTTAATCCTTCCTTGTCCATAGTAGATTATTTGATTAGTGATTAAATCTATTTGAATCAGCTGCCTCAATTTATGTGCTAGAGCTACTGTTCCAGCGTAATTGTCTAAGTTACATAAATTTGAACAATAAAATGTATTACCGTTAGCGACATAATAATCTCTATCATTATATGTAAAATTCATAATTTCTATTGTTTCAATAGGATAAGATAATCCCTGCCCAATTGCCTTAATAATCGCTTCCTTTTTGGTCCATGTATCATAAAACGCATGAAACTTTTCTTCAGAGTTCAATTGATTAAAATTAGTAACTTCTGTGGGAGATAACACCAGTTCAAAAATCTCTTGAATGTTTGTGTCCTTGTCTTTCCATTCAATATCAATACCAACTTGATCTTCTAAAGCGATTATATAAGCTGCATAATCCTTAGAATGTGACATGTTGAATTGTAATGTGCAATTATTATCCTTCAAAAAAGGTTTACCAAACTGATTTACTGAATACTGAATATCTTGAGGATTTCCTTCAGCATAAAGCGATAAAAGATATCTCAAAAGACCATGAGACAAAACATACTTATCTTTCAAGGTGTTGTTGACAAAACCTTCAGCTTGAATTTTTTCTTGACCTGACAGAGATTGCCATAACTCTTCTTGATATTGTTTCATCAAAGGAAGTTTAGCCGTAAAAATAATGGCATTCTCTTCATTTAATTCTATTTTAGGAATATTAAGCATCATGCTGCTTTAAATGACAAATAATAGCATCAAGAACCTCATCTATAAAAGCCTCATGGAATAAGTGTCCCATCTTTTCAATAATATTTAAAGTGGAGGAAGAAAAGGTGTTTTGAAGTGCATGAGCATGCTCTATTGGAAAAAAAGGATCAAGTAGACCATGTATAATTAGAGTTGATATATGTACAGCTTGAAGTTCACTTTCACGATTAAGGGGGGAAGCATTTACAGCAAGCCTATGATTGTAACTTGCTGATAAATCTTTTGTTCTTGTAACCCATTGTTTTGCTAGAGAGGTCCAATATACATGATCAAAAGAAAACGCTTCTCCATTATAAGCTGACCAGATTGCAAGCATATAGCTGATAAGCCCTTCTTGGGTTTGTGGAACAGGTCCTATCTTTAAAAGAGAATCTGTAAAAGCCTTTGTGGGTAGAGGAAGAGGTAATTTATTATTACTCTCAAGAAAAGCATGTTCTAAAGAAATTGATAAAAAAGAAGACATCATAAGAGTTAAACTTAGAACTCTTTCAGAATAATGGATGCTCAAAAGTTGCGCTATATATCCTCCCATTGAAGAGCCAATAATGTGAGCTTTTTCTAATTCTAGCTTATCTAATATACCTTTAGCATCTTCCATCAGATCTTTAAGCTGATAGGGCTTTTTATTATAATCAACATAAGAAGATTGCCCGGTATCTCTATGATCATAGCGAATCACGTAGAAACCATTTTGGGCGAGCTTTTCACAAAACTCGCTAAGCCATAAGATACCTTGAGCCCCTGAACCTTGAATTAATAATATAGGTGTATACTCTCTCTTTCCGAAAGTCTCACACCATAAATAAATATGATTTGTTTGAATAAGCTGTCTTGTCATAGGTTGATTAATTAATACACAAATCCGAGTCTTACATTCTGAAAAACTAGATAAGGCATTACCATGCTAAAATGTTTTACCAGTTAGAGTGTTATTGATTTCTTTTACAATTTCCACAAGAAAAATCCTTAATTTATCAACTGTTGCATTGCTGGCAGACCACTATATAATGACGCATTCAATAAACTAAAACAAATATTAGCCAGAAAGGAAACACATGTCTCTTCTTTCCTCTAAGGACAAACGTATTATTTTTGCTTCAGCTTTTGGAAACACCCTAGAATACTACGACTTTACCCTTTTTGGATTGCTATGTCCTGTTATATCCAAGTTATTTTTCCCACAAGACCATGGGTCATTATCTATATTTATGGCTTTGAGCCTTTATGCTGTTGGTTTCTTAGCAAGACCTATAGGCGGTATTCTATTTGGTTATTATGGAGATAAATATGGACGGAAAAATGCTTTATCTACTTCTATCATATTAATGTCTCTGTCTTGTTTTATTATAGGAATTTTACCGACGTATCAAGAAATTGGCATCTATGCAACAATTTTGTTAACATTAGCACGCCTTCTCCAAGGCATATGTGTTGGCGGAGAATATAGTGGTGCCGTTATATTTTCTCTCGAGCACAGTTCAAACGAGAATGTACAAAATTTTGCTGGTTCTCTGATTGCGGCTTCTAGTCATTATGGATGTCTGATTGCATCTTTAGTTGCAGCTTTTTTTGCTTATACACAATCTACAGCAATAGCCTGGAGAGTTCCGTTTCTTCTTGGTTCCTTTATTGGAATCTGGGGGTTCTATCTAAGATATAAATTACCAGAAACACCCATATTCTTAGATAATCAACTCTATACCTTTCAGCCACAGCAGAAACTATTTAAGACACTCTTTAAAAAATATAAAAAAGAGCTTTTCTGTTCTATTATTCTTATCAGTGTTGCGAGTATGACGGCTGGATTTTCTACTGCTTTTTTGAATATTTTATATACGCAAGACCTATCTTTTGAGCTATACCAATCTTTGTTAATTATTTCTTTTGGGCTTATTTTTTACATTTTTGGCTCTTTACTTGCTTCATATATCCTTAAGTTTTATAGCGCTACTTGCTTGATTACAGTAACGAGCATCCTACTCGCTATGGTTTCACTCTTCATTATGCAAGCTTTAACATCATACCATGTTACCACGATCTTGCTAGCACAAATGGTCTTTTGTAGTTTATCTGGAATTTTTTGGGGTGTAATTAATCCAATTATATATAAATTTTTTCCCACCGAGATACGTTATTCAGGAGTTGCTATAAGCGATACAATAGCTCGGACAATTTTTGGAGGAACTGCGCCGATGGTATTTTTATTCCTAAAGAATTATTTTTTAAATAACTTATTTGCTATAGGCCTGTATTTATCTTGTTTTTGTATGATATCTGCAGTTTTTTGTTTGGTTTTCTTAACCAAATATAATCAACGGACTGCAAATAAAGTATAAATTTACTTTTTTACCTGCAAAAACGGTTATGATCATCTTGTCTGAATGGTATCAGTTCGGGGAACTATATCTTTTTGGTTCTTCTTAAAAGTGAGTGGGTAGGTGAGCGTTAAAAGTTTTGAGGTCAAGTTTTTCAGTAAGAAGGTAATACCATTTTCTAAAAATTTTAACTAAAGTAACCCGAGTTGCGTTTAAGGATTGATTTCACAATAGGTGGTTATTGGGGTAAACTCTTGAAATTTGAAAGCAGGAGTTACCCCAATGGGTGTAGATTATGATACTTTGTATTGCGCTGTCGATGATTTTTGTAAGGGCTTTGAGCCAT
>CAMASM010000074.1 GCA_945860985.1 Candidatus Finniella inopinata | reverse complement strand
ATTGAGGACTTCGATTGCCAAAGCTTCGCTATTTTCACTCTTTCCTCATAAGATAAGTGGTGATATTTTTCCAAATGCAACTCCATTTTTTTGTTTGTATTTCAACTAACATCTTATGGTGTTGCACTTCATTTTAGAACAGGCGTTAGTCATGATATATACTGCTGGTTGTTTTTGGATAATCATTTTTACAGCCTTATGTGTTGACATGATATTGATTCATTTAACTGGATCATTACGGCCCTAAAGGGCCTCATGATGACGGTTTGGGTATGCCTAAACATAATGGCTTTGAATCAAAGGGAGGAAAAAGATGTGTATAAAGGTATGCTATCAAGCGCCGCCCCGATGAAAATCGGGGTAGCGGGGCGTCAATTGTAGTGATGTTTGGAAACTTGCACACTGCGTTATTCAATGCGCTGCTGCTGACCCGCATGTGCAACATGCTACTGCAGCAAAAATTACTCGCATCAAACAACAATGGGCTTGTTTAATTGGAATTTCCCCATTATTTGCGGGGACATTAAATACATTTGCTGGCTTAGTTATTATTTTCTCCTCCATTGCTATAATATCTCTAAATGCATTTATAGTTGAATTGGGTTCGCCCTGATGAAGAAAATCACTATCAGGATTTCCTGTATAGGTTATTGTTGTACATAAAGTTTCCTTATTAGGATAGGATATCAGCCGTAAGCGTATAGCGCTCACCGGTTTTTCACGGTTGTGAAAGTAGTATTGTATTTGAGATATGTACTCCATTTTTCCTATGCTCAAAATTTGTTGACCGCTGCCAATATACAAAGAGTCTCTCATATGCAAATAATTGTCATTTGTGGAAAACGTATAACCTGAGAAACTTTTTCCTAGAAGATCTAGCACATCCGAAGCAATATATTTTGTTTCAGGAACACTATACATAAATTTTTTCCTTGCACTTATGAATTCAGAAACGTTTTCCCTTAAGAATTCTTCTACGTCTGAGGTAGTGTTTGTTACGACATTAAGACCAATATCGCTCGCAGTAATTTGGTGGCCGCATAACAAAATGATGATAAATATATCCGCCACAGCTTTTAAATTTATTCGATCCACCTTAACTCACTCCCTTCTAGTTTTTATATTATGTGTTAAGCGATATTTTTGTTGCTACTTACTTTTGAATAATAGCCATCTAATTACTAATAAAAAATAAATTTCTTAAAAAAGGATAATGCTGTCTAAATTAGGGTGCAATCTTAATACATCTAAAAATATTATGTCACAAATACGTTTCGCCGCACTTACCAATAATATTATTCATGCGTAAGGTGTCTATAGCATCTTTATACAGGTAAGTTTTTGATTGCAAAGCTTTGTGCTAATGGGGTAAAAATTAAAGAGGATATCGTCCTTTTCGAATTAGCAAAGTTTATGTGTAGTTCTCTTCCGTTTTCTAGTGGTTGTTTATGACGACTGCATCTGTTTCTGCTGATAATCATAAAAATTTAAAAATACATAGTACTGTTTGGAAGATTGGCTGGATGATGTTTCTGGTTAATCTGTCCTTTGTTATGGGGTACAGTTACATCGCTATTTACATGGATTACCTAGGTGTTTCCATGGCGATGATTGGTCTTGCCGAAGGAGTAGCTGAAGCTCTTTCATTCATTTTAAAGTTATTTTCAGGCATGATGAGCGATTATTTTAGGCGTCGTAAACCTTTAATGGTAATTGGATATTCCATGATTGTTATTAGCCGAGTTTTAATTGGCATGGCAACCTCGTTTTTACCATTTATTTCTGGAAGATTACTGGAA
Organism: Candidatus Finniella inopinata; assembly: GCA_945860985.1. Classification (GTDB taxonomy): domain Bacteria; phylum Pseudomonadota; class Alphaproteobacteria; order Paracaedibacterales; family CAITNM01; genus CAITNM01. Next base: position 6,026 of record CAMASM010000074.1, on the reverse strand, counting down.
CGCATTGGCAATGGTACCCAATCTACACCACGTGACACCATAGTTGCAGATGTTATGTCTTCTAAACGTATTGGTGCTGCATACGGTATAAAACGCACCCTTTCTCAAGCGGGTGCTTTTTTAGGAGCAATCATTGGTATGTTTGCCATGCGTGTATTTAACAATGATATTCAATCTATATTTCAGGCCGCAATTCTTCCAGCAATTGTGGCCTATTGTATTTTGATATTTTTTATAAAGGAACCAAAGCGATTTAGCCACTCCGCCGTTTCTTCAGAAATCCCTTTACCTGAAGAAAAGCGCAGGCATCCCATCAGCATTAAAAACCTTCCTTTGCTTGGCAAATCATACTGGATGCTAATGTTAGTAGCTGGAATCTTTATGATGGCACGTTTCGGCGAATCATTTTTATGCCTTTATGCTCGTAAAACGTTTGACCTTCCTTTAGAAAACATTCCATTGGTAATGATGGTATTTAACGCGGCTTGGTGCTTAACTTCTTACCCAGTTGGCCGTATGGCTGACCGTATGAACCGTTATTGGTTTTTGATTATAGGAATTATATTTTTAGTACTTGCTAATATGATCCTTGCAAACGCAGATTCCTTGGTAATGTTGTGGTTTGGAGTTGGTTTTTGGGGTATACAGTACGCTATAACTATGAATATCTTTTTGTCATTAATTGCCGAAATTGTTCCTGAAAATTTGCGAGGAACAGGGTTTGGTTGTTACTATATTATTTGTGCCACCTCAGAATTTTTTGCTAATAATATTGGTGGGCTAGTTGCGCAGAATTTCGGGCAATCCCGCATGTTTTTATCAAGTGGGCTGATTGGAGCATTTTCTTTACTGGTTCTAATCGTTATAATGGGTTATAAAAGTAAGAAGCAGAACTAAGCTAAATAGCTCTTAATAATCTAAGGTAAAAAATTTATGACCGCTCCATTGATGCCAAAAGCAACAGCTGTATGGCTTATTGAAAATACATCTTTATCATTTAAGCAAGTAGCAGAATTTTGCACCTTGCATATACTAGAAGTTCAAAATTTAGCTGATAGTGAATTAACGCAAGGTATGGTTGGGTTTGATCCCATTGCTTCTGGTCAATTGACCTTAGAAGAAATTCATCGCTGCGAACATGATGTAAGTGCTAAGTTGCAAATCTCTGTAGCAATTTCAGCTGATAGCGTTTTGGGCAAAAAACGTACGCGCTATACTCCACTTGCTAGGCGCCAAGAACGCCCTGATGCAATCGCATGGTTAATTAAGTATTATCCTGATTTAAGCGACAATCAAATTTCAAGACTAGTGGGTACAACTAAGCCTACAATTGAGGCCGTTCGCAATAAAAGCCACTGGAATGCAAATAACATTAAGCCTCGTAACCCTGTGCAGTTAGGGTTTTGCTCCCAGTCTGAGCTTGATAATTTGGTAACTACCTTAAAGAAAAATCAGGAGGCTGTGTGATAGTCGTTGCGGCTCTTTATCAGTTTGCAAGATTTCCAGATTATGTTAAGAACCGCGACACCCTAATTAATTTTTGTAAAGCTAATGGGGTCAAGGGCACACTGTTGTTAGCAGAAGAAGGCATTAATGGCACGATTGCCGGTACCCGCGAAGGAGTCGATGCGGTTGTTGCGCACCTTAACTCTATGGGGTTCGATAATTTAGAATACAAAGAATCAGCCGCATCTACTATGCCTTTCATGCGCTTAAAGATTAAATTAAAAAAAGAAATAGTTACTTTGGGTGCTCCAGCAGCAGACCCTACACAAATGGTTGGCACTTACGTGCAACCTAAAGATTGGAATGACCTAATTTCAAGACCAGATGTTATTACAATTGATACTCGTAATGATTACGAGGTAATGATTGGTTCATTTAAAAATGCAGTAAATCCAAAAACTGACACATTTCGTGAATTTGTTAAATATGCAGAAGAAAATCTTATGGAACACAAGGAAAAGCCAGTTGCAATGTATTGCACAGGTGGTATCCGTTGTGAACGTTCAACAGCCTACTTAAAAGCAATAGGCTTTAAGGAAGTTTATCACCTCAAAGGTGGTATTTTAAAATATTTAGAACAAGTCCCATCAGAACAAAGTATGTGGCAGGGTGAGTGTTTTGTTTTTGACCAAAGGGTTGCGGTTAAACATGGGTTAGAGTTTGGTTCACACACTATGTGCTACGGTTGCCGTATGCCAATTAGCGAGGAAGAGAAACTCTCTCCACATTATTTAGATGGAGTGCATTGTCATCATTGCTACAGTAAGTATGATGCGAATCATTATGAACGTGTAGGCGAACGCCAAAAACAGGTTCAAATAGCTAAAAAGCGTGGTAGAAAACATATTGGTGAGCGCACTGAAACCCGTGGTTTTTTCATAAGAAATCCTTAAAGGAATGCAGCGTGTGGGTTTTAATTTAATCCCTACAACGATAACCGACGTCCCGCGGCCGAGACCGCGGGATCCAATGTTTATCCGTTATTTTGATGCAAAAAACCAAAGGAAGAACAAATTATGTTGTGCTTAAATAATGAAATAATAGAACTGGATCCCGCAGTCTGGGCCGCGGGACGTCGAAATACACTAGTTTTACAATTGCTTTCAGTGTCATTCCCGCGCAGGCGGAAATCCACAAAAAAGACAATTAATTCGGTAAATGTTATAAGCTGCGTAAATCAAAGGTTTTTAAAAAAACTTGCACACTGCGTTAAAGGGTGAATTTTGCAATTTGCCAAACCGAATGAGATTTTAGTCTTAAAAAATCAGAAAAATCGACTGGTTGGAATTGACTACGGCCAAAAACATGTTGGTATTAGCCTTAGCGATTTTACCTGGACAATTGCTTCACCTTATAAAGTACTAAGCCAGTCTGAATTACTGCAGCAATTTAGTGGGCTAGCCCAACGCGAATCTATCGCAGGGTTAGTTATTGGTTGGCCAGTTAATATGAATGGTACAATTGGCCCACAATGCGAAGCAGTGGAGGCTTTTGTAAAAAAATTACTTAAACAATATGAGCTACCAGTGTGTGCTTGGGATGAACGACTCTCAACCATGGCAGTGCATCGCACCATGATAGAAGCTGACCTTTCAAGAAAACGCCAAAAAGAGGTGGTCGACAAAATGGCTGCAGCATATATGTTGCAGGGGTTTTTGGAAAGCTTGCGGCCTTAAAAAAATGCATCTGCTTATTCAGAAGTGCACCTATAATGAAATATAGTTCCTGGTATATTGAGCTCCTCAAGGCATACTTTTACGGAAAAACAATTTCGCTCTAAATCGTCAACAAATAAAACTTTTGCCGGGGTGAAGCCTATATCTATCTTTAAACTTTTTAAAAATATGCTAAGGAAATCTCCCTTGGGTTTGAAATGAGTAAAAATAATTCCATCGAAAAACCCAATTTTAGGGTCATCTTGAATTATATTATTTTTAACTTGAGGAAAAGGGTTAGTTAAAGGTATCCCTGCACTTATAAGAGTTTCTAAGGTATTATCTTTTTCTGCTATATAGGGGCGGGCAGTTAATCCAATAACGCCTAAAGCATTTTCTTGTACAGCTTTAAATACTTGTATAGTTTTATCCCCTTCAACAGGCTTCAATTGCGTCACCTTAATTTCTCTGTTGTAGCCGTGTTTTGGATCAAGAATAAGTGTTTCATCAAGGTCAAATAGAACTAATGTATTTTCATCTACATAAGAAATTATTTCAGAAATGTTTTTTATTTCGTAAAGTGCTACTAGGGGTTCCGCTTTTACTGCTTTCTTTTCACACTCGAAAAGTAATTCTTCTGCAGCAGAGCTATTTTCTTTAAGATTTTCTGCAGCTGTTAATAATAGGTTTGTTAAAATACTAATAGTAAAAATAAAATAAAAAATTTTATTGGCAAATTTAATTTTATGCGTTTTCATAAAAAATCTATTTTTCAATTTACATAGTTTATTATTAACATCTAAATATTAATAATTACTTAAAGGTAGTATTTTAAGTGTAAATATGCTTTGTTAATAATAAAAATCTGTATTGTAATTGTAGTGTATGTTTAAAGTGATTTACGAAAATAGGATACAGTAGCATTGGTTACATATTTTTCCCTTACGCGGATATAATAATTACTTAAAAGGAATTTCAGGATAAAAATGGGGATTTATAGGAGTATATGAGTCATTATCACCATCCATAAAGTCTCTAAATCTTCTATTGGTGGAATATTCATACATCAGTTCTTTTCGTGTCCGCGCCAGCATTTTCCCCAACTTGTTCCCTCCGCTAAATTGGGTGGGAGAAACAAAGTGCATTCCCCATAAAATATCACCCCACTTATTTCCTTCAAAAAGAAGACAATGCCCTAGGTTTAAAAAAGCTTTAGCTAACCTCTTATTGTTGTAGTATTTCTGTTTCAGGAGTAGAAGCATGTGGGCGTTGCTTTCTCTTTCGTCATATTCTGTTCTTTTGACGATTGCTCTACAAGTTTTGAGAGCTTTCTCTGGATTTAAATCGGAAAATTCTTTTGCTTCTTCTGAGCTTTTAAATTTTTTAGAGAGAACCATTTTATGCATATGGTGAAGCGTTTCAACATTGAAAGCATTGAAGTCTTGTGAACCGTATCTTACAGATAATGCAACCCCTTCTTGTTCATGAATAGATGAATTAAGGTTGTCCCCTCCTGAGACATAAAAGTTTGAAAGCCAGACAAATCCATTATTGTCTTCTTGGTAACGATCAACACCAGAATTGGCTGTCCCCAGGTATTCGATATAGCTTTTAGTTGGAAGAGAAGCAAGCTGGATTATTTTTTGATCATTAAGTTCTGAATGTAATAACCAGCGATCAATTGTTAGAAATTCCAACCATTGTGCTTGTGCTCTTGAAAATTTATCCAGCTTTGTTGAGCTAGGGGAATGAAAAGCTTCCGCAACTACAACCATCAACTCTACATGCCCTAATTCTCGCTCTAAGATGGAGCTAGAGGAGTCGGTATGTTTGGGCTGAAAAAAAGAGGTAGATAAATGCTCCCTATAGCAAACCGCAGAAGAAATTGCCTTTAAGATTGCCAGTTCATCTGCTGTTGTTTGTTTTTTTTGTGTATCAGTGCCAAATCCTCCTGTTAAATAGAATTCGATTAACTGGAAACACTGCATAGCGGTTTTAGTATTTTGCGGTTGTGTTTCACAAAAATGCTCTCCCCAAATTCGCAGGTCTTCTATAATTTCAATCCCAGATAAACCGTGCTAATTCCTTTGACCTAAAGTAGCGGTAGAATAGACAGTGTCTAGCGTCTGTATTGCTGTCTCTATATTTGTCAAAAATGGCTCTTTGCTAGTAGCGAAAATGAAATAATTTATACATAAAAAATAACTTAAAAAAATAATCTTTTTCATAAATCCACCTTTAAATATATCTATTATTGGGTTTCATGTCTGTGCTTATTTTGTAAGTGCTGTGGTTTTACCTAAATACAACTTTAATTAACTTAACTATTTTATTATACATTTAATTTACTAATAATAGGTTAATTAGTAGTCTATTATGAAATAAATCTTCAAAACTACAGCAACAACGCGGAATTATTGTAAGCGATATTGTCCAAATTCAATTAGTACAGAAAGTCTTTGAAACGGATCGTGGTGGTATTTAGAAAAGATAAACAGGTATTGTTAACTAGTGTTAGGAATGGTGATCTTTTTGGACAGTTTGTATTCCCAAAATTAGTGCTGCGAGATAGGGGATTGCTCTCAAAAAATGGTCAAGGTGGTAAGCTTGCTATCCGAGTCTATCCTCCTTGGGATAATACAGTAAATATGCAGGCTCAAAAAACGCAAAAATGGCAGTTAGAATACTTTTTAGCTATAGATATATCAATAGATTATGGGGCTGTCCCAGATAACACAAAAATGTGTTATGTAGGATGGTATGAAGAAGAGTCGAATAAGTAAGGCCAAACAAGATCGCTTAATAGAACATTTTGTTGCCGGTACAACAGCAAGATGCGCAGCAGAATTAATAGATGTAAATCGT
>CAMASM010000073.1 GCA_945860985.1 Candidatus Finniella inopinata | reverse complement strand
ATCTCTCATCAATTAGAGCAAGAATCTCTTGAAGTTTTTGAAGGTGAAATTGAAGTTGACGAGTCATATTTTGGTGGCACACGCAAAGGTAAGCGTGGACGTGGAGCTGGTGGTAAAATTCCTGTATTTGGACTGTTAAAACGAGGGGGGCGCGTGTACACAAAGATCATCCCAGATGCCTCTTCAAACACACTATTTCCAATAATTGAGCGTAAGGTAATTCCTGATAGCATTGTCTATTCAGACTGCTGGCGTGGATATAATGTATTGGATGTTTCAGAGTTCAAGCACTACCGTATTAACCATTCAAAGCTATTTGCTGATAAGAAAAATCACATTAATGGAATTGAGAATTTTTGGAATCAAGCCAAACGTCATATGCGGAAATTTAATGGTGTTCCAAAAGAGAATTTTGAGCTATTTCTTAAGGAATGTGAGTGGAGATTTAATAATCCAAAACCACAATCCCAGATAACCCAATTAAAGCAATGGGTGCGAGGTATTTTAAACTAGTTATCTGGGACAGCCCCAAACTATTTTCCTTTTATTACGCTTTGGTTTTAATAGGGCAAAATCATCATCTGAATCTTCGACTTCCGCAGCAGCAAGTAAATAAACTTCTTCCGATGCTGGCACATCATCCATAGCTGCTAGTGCTGTTTCCATTTCTAAACCTTGAATTCCTACAGCTGGTACAATCTGTGCAACTTCTATTGCTGCTGACGCACCATCCAGCACAACAGCAGCTGCATCAAGAACAATCGGACCACAATCCATCTCAACAACTTCTATGCCAAGCACATGTGGGGCATCAGCAACAGCTGGTGCAGCAGCTACTAAAGCTTGTTTCTTTTTCATTAACAAAGGAATTAAACGACATTCTTCTTCTCTAAGCTCAGCCGAATTTCCATGAGGTAAACCACCTCCACCTGGGCTTCCTGCTCCTGCGCTTAACGCTCCTGCAATCGCTAAACTAGGTTTATGGTAAGGTAACATTTTTTCTGCTATTTCATAATCTTCTGCTAAATTACCTGTAGGTGAAAATTTCCAGTCAAGAATTAATCCAGCTATTTCCAACCTACATTGTTTCCTATTTCTAATACCCTTAGACTGCATAAAAAGATCATAAATTTTGCGTAATTTTTCTTCTTTTTCAAAAGCATCAAAACCACCCTGCGCTACAAGATGTGCTAGTTTTTTTAATCTTATTTTTGCATTACTTGCACAAAAAAGAGCTCTATCTTCAGCAACCATAGGTAAAGATTGGACAATTTTTATTAAACTCAAACACTTATTATAGTCTACCCAATCAGTTTCAGCACTGCCGGCTTTTTTTGGCACATAATTATTCCATCCTAACAATTGACAAAACCCACGCGTTAGTTCGAAAACTTGCTTTTGCACAGCTGCAGTTGAAGCTTCTAATCTTTCTCTTGCACCGGCAATTTCATGAAATGCCCCTATTTTCCCTCTAAGCTCTTCCGCAAGAGCACCTAACTCCAAATGCTCAGCAGCGCTATGAACCTGATGCTCAAAAAAACAAACCACAACTACAAATATCTTAAATAAACTATTTTGTGTTAACATTATTACGCACTCCACCGTATTTATAAGTTTATATAACAGAAACTTAGCACACAACCTAAAAATAAAATACTTTTATTTTTGAAAAAACAGTAACTATACCAGTAATTTGTTAATAAATTTGTGGTTTTATTAAGAACAGCCCAAACATTAGCCATATAGCTATGTTACAAGCCTCCACGCCTATAGCATGAAGGCTAAATACATTTATTAAGATAGACTAAATCTACGTCCTGGTCTTGATCCAGCACCAAGTCTTCTTGCTAGCTTCAAAATTTTTCTTTCACTTAGTTTTTTCGCTTTTTTACCATTATGCTTAGTTGGTTTAGCATCAGAATCTGAATCCTCGTCATTTGAGCCACTACCCTGTATGACATCATCATTTTGAGCATTAGTAACTGCATCATCATCGCTCTCTGAATCGATGATAATACTACGTTTCTTCCTCTTAGCAGGACTTGGAAGAAGATCCCGATCTTCTTCCTCTACTACGATGATCGCGGAAGCATCAGCAACAGACGAATCTCCAACTAAATGGGTACCTGAACTAAACGGTAGAACTGGTACTGGTACTGGAATAAAAACAGGTACATTCGTTAAAACAGCAACTGAACCACCTTCTTCAATTTCCATGCCAGCACCCTGTAATAAAGGTAGAAATAATGGTACAGGACTTGCTACTGTAATAGATCCTCCACCTGAACCACTAAAGGGTAGAACACTTCCACCATTGATATCTTGCGGAACAGCTAATGGTAAATCTTGCTCTACAACTTGTACATGCAAGCTTAAAGAGCCACTTTCTATCTCTATTGGTATTGGCACACTAGAACTTGAAGAATGACTATCTCCCGAATGTAACACGAGAGGTGGCAACATCACAGGATTGAAAGCTGCTGAAATTCCTTGATCTGCACGCTCTTCTTCGTTCGTACTGCTCAGTAAACTCAACAATCTAAGGGCTTCACCTCTTACGCTAGAAGATCCAGCAAAAGGCAAGCTGTGGCGTCTATCCCTACTTATACCACCACCACTTTTTTGCGCTGGAGAAAATAACATTCCTCCTACTAACCCATTGCCTCTAACACTTTTAGGATTAAAAAAATCAGTCAACATTCCTTCCGCTATAACTTTATCTCGCGCCTTATCTCCAGTTGGTGAATAGCCATGTTTCATAATCAGTTCAGCTGCTTTTAATAAAACAATTTTGGCAGCTCCATTTTCAATAGCCTTATTGTAAAGATTATAAATTTCCCTGCGCTTTGTGTGATCGGCATCAAAATCACTGTAATTTACGTCACCTCTTTCAAAATTCAATTTAAAATAAAGAATTCTGGCCAAATTGGCATTTAATAGGGCAGAATCTCTCTTGCCCTTAACAAGCCATTCAGTTTCTCTAATTAATTTTATACAATAATCGTATGTGCTGCTTCTGTGCCTATATGATACCTTTAACCAAGCCACCATTTTAGTTAGACCAAGCGTATCAGAAGCTAACTTTTCACGTTCAACAAAACTTAACATCTCACTTAAAGGTAATCTTCTTTCGATTTTTGCTTTAAGAATTTCATATGCCTTAACTAAAGAAGAACTTCTATCTAGACCAACTAAGCAGCGATCATGATCAATAACTCTTAGCAATTCACCCCTGCTGATCCTGTGTCGAGTAAAGTCACTTTCCACAGCAGACACTGCCATCGCAGCGCTATGAACCTGAGTCTCCATAAAACAAACAGTAATCACAAATACCTTGAATAAACTCTTTTTTGCTAACATTTCGTACACTCTTTGTCGTTTTTACAAAATTACATAAAAGCAACTTAGCACACAATAATAAACAAATAAAATAACTTTATTTTTTAAAATAAAAAAATATTTTAATGTTTTATTAACGAACATAATCTTTAATTATTAATAACCTTTAGAGGGTAAACCCACTAAATTACTTCAATCTATAATTTCCAAAATGTAAGATATTTTCAACAACCTTTGAATTCACACTTGACTTACCCCCTCCTTTTCATGGTATAAATTTAAAAAAATATTAAGGAAAATATATATGCCTCGTCGTTGTGCATTAACTGGAAAAGGTGTTTTATTTGGTCATAAGGTAAGCCATGCAAATAACAAATCAAATCGTCGTTACTTGCCTAACCTGCAAAATGTATCTTTTTTAAGCGAGGCTCTTGGCCGAACAATTAGCTTAAGGCTTTCAACCCGCGCTATTCGGACTGTTGAATTTCATGGTGGGTTAGATCCTTATTTAATTACAACACCAAATCGTAAATTAACTTCTGAAATTTTGCCTTTAAAAAAGGTTATTCTAAAAAATCTTGAAGCGAAGAAATAGGCGCTTTGTTTTTTTATGGTAGGCGCGCCGCAGACACAAACAATAAGTGCGCCTACATTTGAGCTTTTAAAATGTATATCCGTCAACAATTTTGATTACCAGATTAGCCAACTACTGCCTGGCGATTATTTTATAGTTGATGTTGATGATACCTTGATTGCCACACAAGCAATGATGTTTCGCCCCCACTCACCATTTTACGAATTCATTGATAAACTTAAAAAACAAAGCCCTAAAAATGTTGCTGATATTATATCTACCTGGCGCCTTAATCGCAAAAGCATATTAGTTGAACCAGAGTGGCCAGAAATCTTAAATAAATTAAAAAACAAGGGTATTACCGTATTAGCTTTAACCCAAGTCAATACCGGAAGTTTTGGGAAAATAGCATCTGTTGAAAAATGGCGCGCATCCGAGCTTAACCAAATGCAACTAAACTTTAGCCCATATGCTGTGCATGAAATTGAAACCATAATAGAACACAATGAACCAGCCACCCTATTTCAAGGAATATTATTCACTGGAACCCATTCCAAAGCGGCCGTTTTAGAAGCGTTTATAAGTAAATACCAACGCCCAACTAAAGTAATGTTTTTTGATGATCGCCTGCACCAAGTTGAAAACATCTTTGAATTTTGCAAAACCGCTAATATTCCATACAATGGCTACCATTATTTAGGTGCAGCACAATTGCCTTATAAACCAGAAATGGATTTAGGCGCTATTCAAACCCAAATGATTCTCAATCAAGAGTGGGCTGAAGACGATCAAATACAAAAAAATTAAGAGCAATAATGGATACCTTTCTTACAGAAACAATCAAATACTTAGGCACAATATCCCCTGAAATACTGTTAGTATTGGGCTTTTTAATTTGCATGGTTTTCATTTTAATTAGTTTTCGCTATTTCGGCAGCTATGGGTTGGTATGCTACAGCGTAGTGGCAGTGGTTATAGCTAATCTGCAGGTACTAAAACTCGGCGTTTTTTCCTTCATTAACGAACCAGTAGCGCTTGGCACAATTGTATTTACCACCCTATTTACTACTAGCGACTTAATAACCGAGCACTATGGGGCAAAATTAGCAAAAAAAACTATTTACCTAACTTTCTTAGTACAAGTATTTGTAATGCTTAGCATGCTGGTAGTAATTGCCCACCCAGAAGTTGATGCGCACACAAGCGATGTACAAACTGGTTTACAGACTTTGTTTACCCCATCATTAAGAATATTAGTGGCAAGTATTATTTCGTTTATGATCTCGCAAAATATTGATATCAGCATTTTTGCTTATTTTAAAAACCTCCATGGAAAAAATTTATTATGGTTTCGTGGTAACGTATCAACTTTAATTTCAGGTATTATTGATACTTTCATTTTTAGTATTTTAGCGTGGATTATACTTTCGCCAACTCCTATAGCATTTACTACCGTATTGGTTGGATTTATTGGCTTTTCACAAGGTGTAAGAATGCTGGTATCGATATTATCAACCCCGTTACTTTATTTAAGCTATCGTTTAAAAGATAAAGATCATGAGATTTAATTTCACCATTGATAAATCATCAAACCAAGGACGTTTAGGAACTCTAACTACTCCTCATGGAAAAGTGCAGACCCCAGCTTTCATATTTTGCGCAACAAAAGCTGCAATGAAAGCAGTTACCCCTGTACAAATGCGTGCAGCTGAAACCCAAATAATTTTAGCCAACACGTATCACCTAATGCTACAACCAAGTAGCGAAACCGTGGCAAAACTTGGGGGTTTGCAAAAAATGACCGGGTGGAACGGCCCTATGCTAACTGATTCAGGCGGCTTTCAAATTTTTAGCCTAGGGCACGGATCTGTTGCAAACGAAGTTAAGGGAAGGCGCTCAAATAATCGCCCAAAAACTCTTTTAAAAATTAACGAACAAGGGGCAAAGTTTAAATCATACATTGACGGACGTACTTATTTTTTAACCCCAGAAGAATCAATTCGCATCCAACGTAATTTAGGGGCAGACCTAATTGTAGTTTTAGATGAATGCACCCCATTTAATGTTGAAAAAGCTTATACAACCGAATCTATGCGCATGAGCCACCGCTGGGGGTTACGCAGCCTAGAAGCATGGCAAACCCACGATAACGGCACCCAAAAGCTTTACGGAATAATTCAAGGTGGAGTGTACCCTGACCTACGCCAAGAAAGCTGTGAGTTTGTAAACGAACACAATTTTTTTGGTATAGCTGTAGGTGGCTCCCTTGGTGCAGACAAGCAACAAATGCACGATGTGGTTTCCATGACAATGAATTTAGTACGCAAAGATCGTCCCGTGCACCTATTAGGCATTGGTGGCGTATCTGATATTTTTGCCGGAGTACGCAAAGGAATTGATACTTTTGATTGCGTTCACCCTACCCGCTTAGCGCGCCATGGTGGGGCTTTAGTCAAGCCAAGCAATAACCCAAAGCCTACCCGCGAACACATCAATTTACGCAATAGCTTTTACGCACAAAACAATTTGCCAATTGAACCAGATTGCGCTTGTGAAACCTGTTCTTTCGCTAGTAAAGGATACTTGCACCACTTACTAAAAGCTCAAGAAGCTGTAGCTATGACCCTTATTTCTATTCACAATATTTACTTTATAAACAAATTAATGGAGTCAATTCGCCAAGCCTTAAAGCATGATACTCTTGACAGTTGTCAGAAATACTGGTCAAATCCTTGAAAAATTAATAGAAGTTAATAATTGGTTAATTTCTGTTAACAACAATAGAAAATAAACTATTCGTTAAAATCTAAAATTTTTGATATTATTAAGCAATGATAGATAAATTGTGGTTATAAAATGCGGATTTTACTTATTGAAGATGACTCAGCAACAGCGAAAAGCCTAACTAACACTTTAAAATCTGAAGGTTTTGTAGTTGATTGTACTGATCTTGGTGAAGATGGCCTTGAAATTGGCAAACTTTACGAATACGACTTAATTATTCTTGATTTAATGCTTCCTGATATGGATGGCTTTGAATTATTACGCCGACTACGCGCAGCCCAGGTTAAAACTCCTGTACTAGTGCTTTCAGGTCTTAGCGACACTGAAGATAAAGTCAAAGGCTTTGGATTTGGTGCTGACGATTACTTAACTAAACCATTTAGCAAAAGTGAACTATTAGCGCGTGTACATGCTATAGTACGCCGCTCACGTGGTCACAGCGATTCTGTAATTCGCGCTGGCAGGTTAGTAATTAGCTTACAAAACCGCACAGCTTGTGTTGACAACGTTATTGTTAATTTAACTGGTAAAGAATATGCCATATTAGAATTACTAGCACTTCGCAAAGGTGCCACCTTAACCAAAGAAATGTTTTTAAACCACCTATATGGCGGTATGGATGAACCTGAACTAAAAATTATCGATGTATTCATTTGCAAATTACGCCGCAAATTAGGCGAAGCCTTAGGTGACGATAGTATTATCGAAACAGTTTGGGGACGAGGCTACGTATTACGTGATTCAGACAGCGAACAAATATTTTCAGCAAGCGGTGAAGAAGTGATTCAAGCCAAGTCATTAAGCGCTTCTGCCGAACAATTTACCAACGTCTAAAAACCATTCATTGTCATCCCCTCGCAGGAGGGGATTCGCAAAATATACATATTTTAGCTGTGGACCCCAGCATGCGCGAGGGTGACAAAAAGGTTGCGCAGGAACTACAACTATCTGCGACAAATTTATTACACCATAAAAACTATGGGTTGCTTTTTTTAGGTAATAGTGGCACGGGCCGATAAATAAATATATATTAAGCGCCTGTTCTAAAATGAAGTGCAACACCATAAGATGTTAGTTGAAATACAAACAAAAAAATGGAGTTGCATTTGGAAAAATATCACCACTTATCTTATGAGGAAAGAGTGAAAATAGCGAAGCTTTGGAAATCGAAGTCCTCAATCACGCAGATTGCCAATGCCAGCGGTCGGTCAAAATCGACAATTTCTCGAGAAATTCGCCGTAATCAAGCTCCGCCTGGAGAGTATTGGCCAGACAC
>CAMASM010000072.1 GCA_945860985.1 Candidatus Finniella inopinata | reverse complement strand
CAGATGTGAAAAATATGAAACAAGAGGAATTTGATGAAGTCATGGAAAATTACAATACAACACCCAGAAAATCTTTGGGATGGTTAACTCCTCTTGAGGCCTTTAATGAAAATTTACACCGTGTTGCACTTCGAACTTGAATGTGGCTTCCACTGGCAATGTTAAGAGGATGTCTCAAGATTTTCCTGATGATACTATGACTATAACAAGAAACCCTGCTTCTGTAACAGGTTGCCTTTGTGTAGTTGCTTGTCTTACCTTGGATACTTTCCTAGATAACTTCCCTTCAGAAAGTAAACAATCTGTAGGGGTACCGCTAGCTACCCTAAGCTACCTTTTTCAAGACTTTGTTGAGAAAAGATTGGGTCCAGAAAAAAGAAAAGAATATACCCAAGCTTTGTTTGTCGCTGGATTATGCTTTGACCCACGAGCTACCGTTGTATCTTATTTATTGGGTTATGGTTTGGATAAAGTAACAAGTCGTCAAGTAACAACAACAGTGCTTTGCTACCTTTCTTTAGATATTGCGTTGCACTATTTAGTACCAAGAAATTTAAATCATCAGCTTATGACTACAAGCATGATGTTTTCGGCAGCAAATACCATAATTCCAGATGTTGTTGAGCTAATTGCAGGAACAAGCTACAGGGAAACAATCATACAAGCTATGTTTGTCGCAGGACTATGTTTAGCGCCAAAAATTACTATTGGGTCATATGCAGTCTCTTGGGTTTTTAACAAACTATCAGAAAGTTACATAGCTAATCCAGCAAAACGAGTATTTAGTTACTGGACGGCGCGTGCCGGTGGACTTGCTGGCAGCGTCTTATCCATGAATTGGGGTATATGGTAATTTTTATATTCGGTATAAAGCCTAAGCGCTAACCTTAACCCTTTCTACTTTTGCACCGCAATTTTGTAATTTTGATTCTAGCTGTTCATAGCCACGATCAAGATGATACAACCTACTGATGGTTGTTTCGCCCTTGGCAGCAAGAGCCGCGATTACCAAACCAATTGAGGCGCGGATATCGGTTGCCATTACGGGTGCACCGCTCAAATGCTTGACTCCGCGAATCATCGCTGATGCGCCATGTACCTGAATATTTGCCCCCATACGCGCCAATTCTGGCACATGCATAAAGCGATTTTCAAAAATAGTTTCGGTAATCATGCTGGCACCTTCACAAACTCCCATCAACGCCATAAATGGTGCTTGCAGATCTGTGGCAAAGCCAGGATAAGGTTCGGTCATCACATCGACCCCTTGAATTGCACCATTTTGATAAATACGGAAACCATCATGGTGTATTTCAAAAAACGCACCAGCTTTTTCCAATGTTTCACGGACCATTGGTAAATAATCAAGCGATGTATTCGTAAGGGTCAAATCACCACCAGTAATTAAAGCAGCAATCGCGTAAGAACCAGTTTCTAAACGATCAGGCATAACCTTATGATTTGCGCCATGCAAAGTATCAACACCATCTATTACAATAGTATCGGTCCCTGCACCACAAACTTTCCCACCCATGGCATTTAAGCAATTAGCTAGGTCAATAATTTCAGGCTCTCTAGCCACGTTTCTTAAAATAGTTTGTCCTTTGGCAATTGAGGCTGCCATCATCAAATTTTCGGTTGCTCCGACTGAAACCACACGCATGGTAAAGCTAGCACCTTGAAGCCCCTTTAGCGCGGTTGCTACAATGTAACCTTCTTCAAGTTCACAAACAGCCCCCATAGCACGTAAGCCCTCTAGGTGAACATCTACAGCGCGCGCTCCCAAGGCACACCCTCCAGGCAATGAAACACGTGCCTTACCGTACCTTGCCACCAATGGCCCTAATACTAAAACAGATGCGCGCATTGTTTTTACTAAATCATAAGGTGCGGTAGTAGATGTTATATTTGAGGCATTTAATGTGCAAGTATTGCCATCAACTTGTGCACTTACCCCCAATATTTCAAGTAACTGAGTAATAGTGCGAATATCCGCCAAATCTGGTACGTTGGTAAGAGTTAATGATTGATCAGTCAATAATGACGCCACCATTAAAGGCAATGCAGAATTTTTCGCCCCACTAATCGCGATACTACCATTTAGAGGCACCCCGCCTTGAACTTTTAAAAATGTCGGCATAATTACAACCTTGGCAATGTTACGCCAGTTTGCTTCATATATTTACCGGAACGATCTTTATAAGAAACTTCGCAAGGCTGGTCACCCTTAAAAAATAAAAACTGGCAAACCCCTTCATTAGCGTAAATTTTTGCTGGAAGCGGCGTTGTGTTAGAAAATTCTAAGGTAACGTGCCCCTCCCATTCAGGCTCCAGAGGCGTTACGTTCACAATAATACCACACCTAGCATAAGTAGATTTGCCCAAACAAATTACTAACACATCTCGCGGTATGCGAAAGTATTCAACCGTTCTTGCCAGAGCAAAACTATTAGGAGGAATAATACAAACATCAGTTTCGCGGTCAACAAAGCTATTTGGTGAAAAATCTTTAGGATCAACTATCGCGTTATTCACGTTTGTAAAAATCTTAAATTCCGGAGAGCAACGTGCATCATACCCGTAGGATGACAACCCATATGAAATCATCCCTTCGCGTTTTTGATTTTCCACAAAAGGCTCAATCATTCCATGCTTTTGGGCAGCTTCTCGAATCCACTTATCTGAAAGTATCATTTAATTTCCTTAATTTTAAACAGTGCTAATATCTGGAGCATCTACTGCTTTCATGCCCACCACATGGTAACCAGAATCCACATGGATAACCTCACCGGTCACGCCAGACGCTAATTCGCTTAATAAATAGAGTGCTGTGCCACCCACATCTTCCAAGGTGGTATTGCGGCGCAATGGTGAATTGTACTGGTTCCACTTTAAAATATAGCGAAAATCTCCAATGCCGCTCGCAGCTAATGTTTTAACTGGACCTGCAGACAAACCATTAACGCGGATATTGTTTGGCCCCAAATCCATTGCTAAATATTGCACACTAGATTCTAAGGCTGCCTTTGCAACCCCCATAACGTTATAGTTTGGCATAACTTTTTCGGCGCCATAATAAGTTAAGGTAATTAGTGAACCACCATTTGGCATTAGGCGCGCTGCTTCTTTACAAATCTTTGTGAATGAAAAACAAGAAATGTGCATAGTGTTTAAAAAGTTAGAGAGCGATGTATCGCAATAGCGCCCTTGTAATTCGTTCTTATCTGAAAAGCCAATCGCATGCACCACGAAATCAATTACGCCCCACTTCTTTTCTATTTCAGAAAAAGTTGCTTCAATGCTTCCATCATGGCCAACATCACACTCAACTAAGAAATTGGAATCTAAGCTTTCTGCCAAAGGACGAACTCTTTTTTCTAAAGCTTCACCTTGGTAAGTAAATGCTAACTCCGCGCCCTGTTCCCTTAGCATTTTTGAAATTCCCCACGCCAGAGAACTACTGTTCGCCAGGCCCATTATTAGGCCCCTTTTGCCTTTCATTAACATTAAAAACTCATTTTGAATCGTTGCCTTGTAGAATAGACAATCCAAGGCTAACGCGTCAATGGGCGGCAAATAAAAAAGGGATGGGGAAAATTTTCCCACATCCGTTATGGTATTTAAAAGGATTAGTGCGTTACTACTACTTTAATAGGCATAATAGAATCAAACGATGCAGGCAACAACAATCCAGTTCCAGCAATTCTTTTTGCTGCATTTGTAAGATCTAGATGTGCATCTATTGCGTGTATTATTGGTGTGGAAACATCAACTGATCTTGCACTAGCATTACTCAAATCCACACCTTGGAACAAGGCAATTACAGCATCAGCAATAACTGATTTTAAACCAGGGTTAACCTTAGCAAGAAAACCAAATAAGTTTTCAAAATGGCTTTCTGCCACTGAGCCAGGATTTGTGTAGCACTTCATTATTGTATCTATTCTGTAATTGCCTAATATATCAAAATAAGTTTTGGAAAATATTCCCTGTTTTCCTTTAATATTTACAACGTCGCTCCTAACACTCGCGGATGCACCAGTTATTGGTGTATTAACTATAGAAAGCTCTTCATTCATTTTTAGTCGTAGGTACAGATCAACCATTCCCATTAGCTGCTGAATAAAATATGGAGCGTTATCTTCTGTAATTGTAGTAAAGTCCACAGCGCTAAAATAAGCTAATTGATCACGTAATAATGCATTTAAACTAGCAATTTTGGCAGTAGCAACCGCACTATCAGTTGTTGAATCTTGCAATCCCTTAGCTTTTCCTGATAGATCTTTATAAAGTACTAGCTCTGTTTTGTTGTATGGTACAAACCTTGCAGGGTCAGAAAATGCAAGCGCAGTTAGCCCTAGAGCCCTAGCATTTATCACCGGTGCCCCTATAGATGAGCCCCTACCAAGAGGAGGTGGCATTGGAGCTGAAGATGAACTAGAACTAGAACCTCCACCACTAGCAAGAGGAGGTGGTGTTGGTGCTAGACTAAGAGAAGGAGGGGGTGGTGTTGAACTAGAAGAACTAGATCCACCTCCTGTACCACTCCTAACAAGCGTAGGAGGTACAGCAGGAGACAGAGCGCCAAGGCTAGCATACAAATCAAAGGTACCAGCGGCACCTGGAGTATCTAGTTTATCCTTTTCTGTTTTAAACCTGCCAACAAATTCCATTATCGCTTTAATTTGCGCAAATAATTCTGATGCTTTCTTTCTCAATTCTTTAGCATTTGAAATTACAGCATCCACATCAGTTCTGGCAGGGTGACTAGCATCCAAATCTTTCAGCACAGCTGTTTTTAAAAATTCCAAATCATTTTCTGAAGGTGTCATAAGTTCAAAATAATGCAAAGCTTTAGCTGCACCATACACTGAAAGAAAGTAATCAGTTTCTGCAAACAATTTAGGAAACTCTAATTCACCCAACCCTGTGGTAATTTTAAATTGCGAAGTATGCTCCCGTTGGATAGTTGAACTACTACTACCGCCGCCAGAGGACACTAACGCCCCACTATCATTACCATGCATAATAAATTCTTTGCTGTGCTTTAATACCACATCTAATTTACTTAAAGTTCTTAAAATGAAGTCTTTATGCTCGGCGGGAATTACTGGAGCTCTACCATCTGATACTCCCTCAACAGGTGATTTTGTAGCAAAAGCTGATAATTGTTTTACTTGTGCTATACGCTCATCTACAGAACCACCAACAAATCTTCCAAAATCTACAACGCTTTGATCATAGGTTCCTTTTAACTTTGGTAGCTGTAGCGCTAGTTTTACGAATTCAGCTTCCTTCGCACTATCTGCTAAAGCTCTAACAAAAAATCTTTGTAACCCTGTAAGTTTAGCTGCAGTATCCATTCCAGGCATATTTAATCTTAAATAGGTATCTGAAAAGCTCCTTTTATCAGCATCAGTTTTTAAGTGGTTACCTTGTAGTTCAAACATTAATGCCGCTTGTTCTATGTTTGGATTATTTAGCCCTAAAGAGCCATCAACTACCACTTTTGGGTCTATCTTTTTCTCAAGTTTTCCTGTACTAAGCAAAGTTGCAGCCACCAAAACAAGTTTAGCTTTTACTTTTTCTTGTGGAGCAAGGCCTAATTCTGTTTGCTTTAAAGTCTGATAATTCACAGGAACATTAGTCCCTGCCACTACAGAACGAAGATATGTGTCCATAAAAGATGCGTTTTGCGATCCCTTTAACGCTTTATAATCCACGGAACTAAATATAAGGCCAGTACCATCTAATAAAGCAGCTCTAATTGTGCCTAGTGGCGTCCCATAATACACAGAAAGCGCTGCAGTTACTTCTGGCTTTAAATCGCCAAGTATGGATTTTTTAGCAACTTTATCAAACTGGTCTTTTGCAAATGCTTTAAGTAAAAATATTACCGCTCTGATTGGCCCTATTCTAGCATCTCCCGCTCTGATACTATCAGTTAGGAGCGCAGCAGCATTTTGATACCTAAGGACTGCTGGATCAACTGCCATACTACTAAGTTCACCGACAAGCTGTCCTAACTTTCTAACAGGTAATATTACTGTCATATCGTTATATGCTTTACAAATATCTTCAAACGTAGCAATCGATCCCTGAAAACTTGGAGTACTACTACTGCTACTACTACTACCACTACCACTACCACTACCACTACCACTACCACTTACGATATTATTGCTACTAATTGCGGCATCTAAAGTCTGTAGCATTGTATCAACCTCAGCCTGTTTATAGATTTTAACTGGTGTACTTGCTCCTTTATTATGCTGTTCCTTCTTCTTATCTTCCGCTTCTTTTTTGTCCTTGGTTTTTTCCATTGCTATTTTAATGTTATCCAGAACTTCGCGAAGCTCACCAAGTTTTTCAAAGTAAGGATTTTTATCACTAAAACCATGACTACCTATAACAACCGCTTCCCCATCCATTTCCAATAAAAGCCCAAGATCTCTAAAAATATCCGTAATTTCTTTTTCAGAAATATCTATTTCAACAGGCAGATTAATTGAAGCATAAACTTTTTCAAAAAACCTACGTAGCGCCACGCTGTTAAGTGGGTGTGTACTTGTGGCGACTGTTGGATTAGCTAGATCATCAGTAAGTGGAATTACTCCTGGATTAACTATTGCATCAAATTGTGCTTGTACTAATTGCTGTTTTTGAAGAATAGCTGCTGCATCTAAAAATCTAATTCTCAAAAAGTCTCTTAATGGAAGCGCCTGCCACCTACCCAAATTACCGCTTAATGTTTGGTGATACTTCAAAAACTCATCAAGCTTAGCACTAGTAGCAGAAAGATCTCCAATTTGTTTTAAATGATGAGGTTGTGGTGCAGCACTTGCTAAAATAGTTGATACAACATCACCCATTGCACCAGATGCAGCAGCATAAGCTTTTGAATACATCTTATCAAACATTGCAAGGACTATTTTTAAGCGAGAAAATTCTGCTGGAGGTAGGGTGTAAGTTTGATCCACATCTGTATCATCAATTCTTCCTTTTATTGTAATTGAATGTGAGTGGTCTTCAAAAACCATACTGTCAAAGTGTATATCCTCAGCTGTTCGTATTCTTTCTACTAACTCATTTACTGCTGCATTCGTGAATGATCCTCCACCAGCTAAAAGTACATGGGTATGCTCAAGATCTCTTCTTGCTACAACTAATTGTTGCTCTGTTTCATGCAGCCTTGCTGCGGAAGCTCCATGCACAACAACTAATCGATGCTCTAATTCATGCACTCTTTCTGCAGAAGCTCCTTCCGCTTCCCGTCTCACTCTATCCAAATCCGCTGCGGAGGCGCCTTTGCTAGCGTAGTTTTGGGCGTACCAAAGTTGGTAGGCTGTGATAGGGTTATCTTGCTTAAACTTAAACGCATTTACAGGTAATCCGGTCTGGTATCTGTCCTGCAAAAACTTACCTCCGTTTTTTTCAAACCAATCTTTCAGTTGAGCAATGTATGGATTATATACAGCTGGTCTTTGGTCATAGCCTGATGGAGGCATAGGTACTTCTTGTGGTTCTAATGCTTGTCTAGATGCTAACGAACCGTCAGAAGCCTTTAAAGTAAAATGCATTACAAAAGAAATGCTGCTAGCGCTAAGCATAGCTGCAACACTAAAGTTTTTTATGAATGGTTGCATGTATATAATCTTTTGAAATAACGTCCTTGGATATACACTGAATAAAATAAGTTAATTTTTAGTAAATATGAAAAAATACATAATACTTATAACTTTACTGTCAACTTGTAATCATTTGGTATGTAGTCATAGCTTTTATGCAGGTGCTAATTTAAGTATTAATTATCTATCAGGTAAAAGAAATGATTCAGCTATTAATGAAAATAACGAAAGAATGGTTTCTTCGAAAAGTGTTAGCATCAATAAGGTATATGGTGGAGTATTTTTAGGATACTTGTTTAGAATACAAAATTTTGGTTTTGGTCCAGAATTTTTTTACAATTACGGCACCATTGAAAACACCATTAGCGCAACCCACAATGATGGCGGTGCTCATGGTATTACTGTAGCTTTTGATATAAAACACCGATTGCCACATTCAAGTTCGAAGTGCAACACGGTGTAAATTTTCATTAAAGGCCTCAAGAGGAGTTAACCATCCCAAAGATTTTCTGGGTGTTGTATTGTAATTTTCCATGACTTCATCAAATTCCTCTTGTTTCATATTTTTCACATCTG
>CAMASM010000071.1 GCA_945860985.1 Candidatus Finniella inopinata | reverse complement strand
TTCATCCGCCAAAACACGTGCAAGTGCATTTCTGTCTAATCTACGAGGCGCTTCACCACCAGTTTTCTTAACTGGAACAGATGGTTTTTTAGAAATCTCAGCTCTATAAACCACGGATTTACGCTTAACAGCAGCTTCATCATCTTCCTCGACAAATCCTTCCTTTGCCTTCGAAGGATGCTTTAAGTCATTCTTATGATGAGAGTTAGGTGTTTTCACCAAATCACCGGGAGCAGGTGGCAAAACTAAATCTGGAATAACCGATTCAACCTGAGTTTGCTCAACCTTAACTAGATCAGAAAATCCTGAATCCTCAGCTTCTTGATTCTCCAAAGCCTCATTAGAACGCCTTTCCTGTAATCTGGCCTGAGCTTCCATAGCAGATCTCACAGCTTTTAAACGCGCATCTAATTCTCCATGAGTAAGGCCACGCAAATTTTCAGGCAAATCAGCGTCATTTACCGGAGTTTCTGCTCTTTCAACTGTGCCACCAAGTTTTTTGCGCTTTACCTCAACCTCAACAGTTTTGGTGCGGCCATGTGTAAAACTCTGCTGAACCTGCCCATCACCAGTTCGTTTTAGCTCTAGGCGTTTTCCTAGACCCAACGTAAGCGTTTTCTTTTTACCTTCTTGCTCTACAGCTTGAGCTTCGGTATTTTCCGCATTTTCCGTATTTCCAGTTTGCGACCCTTGCACTATAAATTTCCCTATTCTTGGTTAAACCAATGCTCACGAGCTTTCATAATCACAGCATTTGCCGTATCAATATCAAGAACTCCTGCACCAACAATTTCTTGTAATTCATCTCCGGCTAATTCGCCAAGTTCATCTCGTGTTTTGATAGATTTCTCGGCAACCTTCACAAGCATTGAAGAAGTTAAGCCAATTCCATGCATATCATCTGCCACACCAAGATCAACACATTTTTGTTTATATCTTTCCTCAAGGCTATCCAAATAATTTCTTGCACGCAATTGCAACTCGTTAGCAGTATCCTCATCGATACCTTCTATTCTTAAAAATTCATCAACATCGATAAATGCTACTTCTTCGACGCTTGCAAATCCTTCAGCAATTAGAAGTTGAGCAAACATTTCATCAATGTCTAAAGCCTCAGTAAACAAAATTGTACGATTCTCATTTTCTTGAGCTCTGCGAGCAACGTCATCATCCTGGGTAATAATATCAATTTTCCAACCAGTTAATTGAGATGCTAAGCGTACATTTTGACCACGACGACCAATAGCAAGACTCAATTGGTCTTCCGCCACAACAACATCTATGCGGTGATTATCTTCATCAATCACAACCCTAGAAACTTCAGCAGGAGCTAAAGCGTTAACCACAAAGGTTGCCGGATTATTTGTCCAGTTGATAATATCAACTTTTTCACCTTGCAATTCATTAACTACAACTTGAACACGGCTACCACGCATACCCACACATGAACCCACCGGATCAATGTTTGGGTCTGCTGTATAAACCGCCATTTTTGCTCTACTTCCTGAATCACGAGCTATAGCTTTAATTTCAATAATACCATCATAAATTTCAGGAACTTCTTGGGCAAATAAGCTAGCCATAAACTTATTGTGAGTTCTAGACAAAATTACCATAGGGCCACGCGCTTCTGGTTTTAGATCATGAATAATTGCACGTACTCTGTCACCCACACGATAAGTTTCTCGCAAAATTAAATCTTCTTTTCGCAAAATTCCTTCGGTCTTCCCCAAATCAACAATTACGTTGCCAAATTCAACTCGCTTAACAAGAGCATTCACCACATCGCCAACACGATTCTTAAACTCTTCATATTGTCGCGCACGCTCGGCATCACGCACTTTTTGGAAAATAATTTGTCTCGCACTCTGTGCCGCAATTCTGCCAAATTCCAAAGGTGGCAAATTTTCTTCTAAAATGTCATCAACGTTAGCATCAGGATAATCTACACGTGCAACCTCAAGAGAAACATGGTTATTGTCGTCCTCAACGGTTTCAACCACGGTTAAACAACGAACTGTTTGCACATGACCGCTTTGCCTATCAATCATAACGCGAATATCGTAATCCATACCATATTTTTGCTTGGCACTACGCTGCATTGCATGTTCCATAGCTTCAATAACTTCTTCTGGATCTATGCCTTTTTCGCGTGCAACCACATCGGCAACCTGGATAAGCTCATGCCTTGGGTGTTGAATTAGATTTTCTACAGGCTTTAATTTTTTACTTGCCATGACGTTCCTTTTATCAATTCTTCTTTAGATTGAACTCACCAAATGCGCCTGGCGAATATCGCCATAGCGAATGTCGATACTATCTAATCCACTATCAAGAGGGTGCTTGAGGCTCAGTGAGACACTATCATCTGAAGCCGCCTCTAATGTTCCGCTGAATATCTTACGATTCCCAACAGGCAATATTGTTTTTACCACAATTTCAGCGCCAAGGAAACGTTTATAATCTTTGGGTTGAATTAACGGCCTTTCAAGTCCTGGCGATGATATTTCTAAAACATACTGGCCTGAAATAGGATCATCTACATTCAAATGCACAGAAAGAGTGCGACTAACTATCGCACAGTCTTCCACATTAATTGGCTGTTCATCCAATCTTTCTATCATAACTTGCAAAGTCTTGCGCACCATGCCATTAATTTGCACGCGCACGATACCATATCCCATTGGATTAACAATGGTATCAAACTTAGTATGAAGAGAATCTGTTAATTGCATAAAATCATCCTTGCTTTAACGGTAAGGTAGGTACTTTATAGGAGGATTTCAAGTTTTTTATTTGTTTTTTTAGCAATTGGGTGATGTTGTTGTACAAGTTGATACACTGACTCTGGCAAAACGTGTGTATAAATCTGGGTTGTAGCAATATCACTATGTCCTAATAATTTTTGTATAGTCAAAAGATCTGACCCCCCCTGCAAAAGATGAGTAGCAAAACTATGGCGAAACACATGAGGAGAAATTTTTGCGGGATCCATTCCAAATTCAATAGCCGCATTTTTGGTTAGTTGCCCCACTCTCTGTCGAGTAAGACATCCTTCTTTACTACGCGAAGCAAACAAAAAAGACGCACTTTTTACTCCATTTACAAAAAATTCACGAACTTTTACATAGGCTTGCAAAGCCTCAATGCAGGTTTCATTAAGAGGCACCAATCGCTCTTTATTACCTTTGCCCTTAACCAGAATCATTGGCTGATCGGCACCAGCTTTAACAATGCAGTTTAACGGCAACTTGATAAGCTCACTAACCCGCAAACCAGAAGCATATAATAGCTCTAAAATAGTTCTAACCCTTATGTGAACGGGATCTTTAGCTTCTTTTAAAAAATCAAGGAATCCTATCATTTGCGAAGAAACAAGTACCTTTGGCAAAGAACGTGGTGTTTTTGCTGTTTTCGTATGCAAACAAGGATTATTTAAAATATTACGTTCGTTAAAAAGATATGCATAAAACTGCTTAAGTGCAGAAATACGGCGATTTACAGTACTAACTTTAAATTCTTGCTCAAACAAAAAGCGAATATATTGTTTAATATCACTCGCGACAACTTCAGGTAAAGGCCTTTGAACCCATTTTTGAAAATGATTGAGATCACGCTGATACGCCTCTAACGTATTTGTCGAGGCGTTGCGATCAGCCACTAAAGATTCAAGAAATACCTCTATTTGCACAATTTTAATTTGAACCTTTAAATACTAGAAAGTAAGTTATCAACCCCACTAACGGCGCAAACTGACGAGTTCTCCTCAACGTTTAGCTGCAAAACTTTACCATTATCCACAACCATTAAAAAACGCTTACAACGTATACCCATATGATTATCAGTTAAATCAATCTCTAATCCTAATGACTTAGTGAATAGACCGCTACCATCTGCCAGCATAACAATACTAGAATCTGGCGCGACTTGATCTTTCCAGGCTTGCATCACAAAAGAATCATTTACCGACATGCAAATAATTTTTTGGTAACCCTTAGCCTTCAGCTCTGTTTCTTTTTTGGCAAAATCTGGCAACTGTGTTTTAGAGCAAACTGGCGTAAAAGCCCCTGGCAAACCAAATAGAGCCACCTTTCCTTTAAACAACTCAGCAGCACTAATTTTTTGTGTTTTGCCATCTTCAACAATACACAAGGCAATTTCTGGAAGATTATCATTTAACTTTATCATCTTAAATACACCAACTATCAAAACTAACGTAAGACTACGCTAGAGCCTAAATAAGCTCAAGGTTAAAATTTGAATTAATCTAACTATGAATAGCTCTAGAAAATATACCCAAGGCAGCTTCTTTAATTGCCTCACTATAGGTTGGATGCGCATGGCAAGTACGAACAATATCCTCTGCTGTGGCACGCATTTTCATTGCTTGCGCTACCTGCGCAATCATGGCACCAGCGCAACTGCCTATGATGTGCGTACCTAAAACTAATCCAGACTCTTGATGACACAGTAATTTTACAAATCCAAAAGGTTCATGCACTGCCTTAGCCCTACTGTTTGCAGAAAAAGGGAACTTACTTACCTTATACGGAACTTCAGATAATTGTAATTGTGATTCAGTAAAACCAACACTTGCGACTTCTGGTTGGGTAAAAACTACAGCCGGAATTACGTTGTAATCAACATGACTGACAATACCTGATAAATGCTCAGCAACTGCCACTCCTTCTTCTTCAGCTTTATGCGCAAGCATTGGCCCTTCAACCACATCACCAATAGCATAAATGCCTTTACATGTGGTTTCCAAATGATCATCTACTTTAATAAATCCTTGGGAAGTTATTTCTACGCCAATTTTTCCAAGATTAAGGCTGTTAGTATTTGGTACCCTACCAACTGATACCAAAATCTTTTCTACATTCAAAACTTGTTTTTGACCATTTTGTTCCAAAAAAAATTCAGCCCCACTGTCTGTAGATTTAACCTCATTGATTTTAGCTTTCATATGAAAATTAAAACCTTGCTTTTCTAAGGCCGTATATAAAGATTGACTTAAATCAGAATCAAGCCCAGGCGCAATACGATCCATCGCTTCAATAACATGGACTTCTGTGCCTAAACGCATACAAACTGATCCTAGCTCTAAGCCAATATAACCACCGCCTATGATTGCTAATGATTTTGGAACCTGATCAAGTTCTAGTAAACCCTTTGAAGACAACACTGCTGTTTCATTTATCGCAATATTTTCAATTGCACGTGGTAAAGAACCTGTAGCAATTACAATCGCATCTGCATTAAAAATTTCAGAAGCAGCTTTAACCTGATTTTTATTTATTAACTCAGCCTTTGCATTAACAAAACGAATATTATTTTTTTTAAATAAAAACTGAATACCCTGTCCAAGTTCATTAATAACCTGATTTTTTTGAGCATGCATTTTATACATATCAACTGTAACTTGTTTTGCTTCTATGCCAAATTTAGGCAAATCATGCAAAACTTTCTGGTACTCGTGGGTAGCATGTAACAGATTTTTGGAAGGGATACACCCCATATTCAAACAGGTACCACCAGGGCGTGACATTTCATCGATTACGGTAACACTATGACCTAATTGCGCTGCGCGAATGGCACAAACATAACCACCGGGACCAGCACCAATTACGACAATATTTTTAGCCACATTTTTGGTCATTATGTACTCCCTTGCAACTTATTTCTGTTGGCGAAAAACTTCATACAATGCGACAGCAGCAGCATTGGAAACATTAAGAGTTTGAAAAATGTTAGAAGTAGGAAGCTGTAGAATCAAATCACAATTTTTTGTAGTTAATGCGCGCATGCCGTCACCTTCATTGCCAAAAATTAAAGCAGTTTTTTTAGGAAATGAGTGATTTTGCAAACATTGAGTAGTATGTTCTGAAAAGCCATAAACCCAAAAACCTAATTCCTTAAGCTCAGAAATTGCAGATGCTAAATTTTTGACTTCAATTCTTGGCACAATTTCCAAAGCTCCTGAAGCTGCTTTTGCAAGCACAGCCGATTCTGGGGCACTATTACGTTCTGGTACAACTACCGCCGCAGCACCAAAAACAGCACATGAACGCCAGATTGCCCCCATGTTATGAGGGTCAGTTATTTGGTCAAGAACCACAACTAGCATCGGTTGATCTGGCTGCAAAAAAGAAACATCTTCCGCAATATGTTCATGCACACACATAGCAATACCTTGGTGCACGGCATCTTTACCAACCTTTTGCTCAATAATCTTTGCATCTACTGCTTCTAAAGGAATCTTGCGATTTAGCTGCAATTTCTTGGGATCTTGCCTTTTGTCGATCAAAATTTTTTCAATTTTGCGATCTGGGTTATCTAAGGCGGCAACACATGAGTGCCAGCCATACATCCAATAGGTCATGCTGCTTCATCCAACAATTTACGAATAGGCGCAAAACTTGCTCTATGGTGAGGTGTTATCCCATAGCATTTCAAAGCGTTCTGGTGAAAAGAAGTACCATAACCAGCATTTTTTGCCCACCCATATTCAGGATGCATCTCACCAATCTCTGCCATAATATGATCTCTGGTTACCTTAGCAACAATTGACGCTGCTGCAATGCTAAGACTAATACCATCCCCTTTAATTATTAATTTTACTGGAATATCAATTTGCGGCTTTCTGATTCCATCAACTAAAGCATAATCTGGTTTTTCGTAAAGGGCTAATATGGCACGCTCCATGGCAAGGCACGTCGCTCTAGCAATATTTAGTTGATCAATTTCCTGAACACTTGCCAAGCCAACACCATAGTTCAATTGCTTAGAGTTGGCAATGTCGTCGTAGCATCGCTCTCTTTTAGCCTTTGAAAGTTTCTTAGAATCGTTTAAATGCATCCATAATTTTTCATCATACTCAAAAAATGTCACAGCAGCAGCTACAACTGGACCAGCCCAAGGACCACATCCAGCCTCATCAACTCCAGCAATCCTTCCATAATGGCAATTCTGTTCAAATGAAAAATCAGGCATTAATCCTCGTTATCACGGGGTTTAGGCTCATTTTTTTCGCTATCTTTATGAGACAAAAGTTTTTTCTCTTCTATATACCATTCCTTAGCTGTGCGCTTCCACAAACGTTTTACAAAATGCTTACCAGGCATACAAATCCAAGCTACTACGTCTCGCATAGAAATTGATGATCGATCACTCATATTCTTAAAGTAACGCGCAAGAGTCATCCATAAAGGGCTAAATAGTAGCGATAAAGCCGTTAATGACAAAATTAATTTTTCACCATTTGCATCAATAATTTGAGATTCGTACGCAACCGACGCCATTAGAAATGCAAACTCTCCTATCTGAGCAAGAACCACTCCAACCAAAAATGCCTCTGACCAAGAAACTTGTAAGAACCGCAAAATTAAAATATTAATAGCCGTTTTACCAAATGTAACAATCAACAATAAAAATATAAATTCCAAGATATGCGCATATATAAAACCAACATCCATCAAAAGCCCTATGGAAAGGAAAAATACCATAATTAGCGTACTTTGGATTGGCTTAATATTTTCAAGAATAGCGCTACGTTCATGGGTGTTACCAATAGTAAGACCAGCCAAAAAAGCACCATAAGCAGCCGATAAACCAATTAAGCCTGATAATGAAGCCGCCGCAAAACAAACCGCCAAACTAACTAACGGCAACAAATCTTTTTGATGCACTACTTTTGCCAAAAAATTAAAGCGCACCCTTTGTTTTTGGCTAAGATAATAAATTAGTCCAGCAATAATACCTATGGCTACCAATAGTTTAGCGCTAATAGCAACTATTGAAATATCAGCGTGGTAATTACGTAAAATTAAAATCATTGGAACTATGGCAAAATCCTGCGCAATTAAAACACCAATACTAAGCTGACCTATTTCCGTGTTAGTTTCACCAATTGTATCTAACATTTTAACTGCCACAGCTGTAGAGGAAATAGCCGTAATAAAACCTAGCAACAGCGGCAAACCATTGCCCCATCCAATAAAATAAGAAATTATATAAGTAGCTAAAGTACATATGACAACTTGCAAAATAGTGGCAAGCGAAGTAACCAACCACACTTTTTTAAAGGTACGTAAATTTAACTCAATGCCAATACCAAAAAGTAAAAGAAGTACACCCATTTCTGCAAGAATACTGACCTGATCACGATTTTCAACACATGCTATCCCTGATGGCCCAAGTATTAACCCGGCAATAATATAGCCCAATATCGGTGGTTGCTTTAAGCGAGTCATGCCTAAACCAAAAACCAAAGCCACTAAAATTACCAACGCAATGTTGGTTATGCCGTATTCATCGTGCACTTAATTACTCCTACATGTAGGACTTTACCAAATTAAGCCAGATGAATACAAGTCTATGTCGCCTGTTCTAAAATGAAGTGCAACACCATAAGATGTTAGTTGAAATACAAACAAAAAAATGGAGTTGCATTTGGAAAAATATCACCACTTATCTTATGAGGAAAGAGTGAAAATAGCGAAGCTTTGGCAATCGAAGTCCTCAATCA
>CAMASM010000070.1 GCA_945860985.1 Candidatus Finniella inopinata | reverse complement strand
TGTTTACAAAAATCATCAACTACTACGTACAATTTTGTGATATCTTTTTTCATGGGAAGGGCTTTAGGTTGAATTTGTGATAACTTTTATCTAAAGAGCCTTCCTATCCTTTGTAAACACTTATCTCTAATCCCGAATTAGGGTTATTAATTCCTTGTTTGATAGGCAATGCCCTTGAATTTTATGATTTTACTTTATGTGGTGTATTCATAAACATTTTGGGAAAAAAGTTTTTCCCATCCGAAAATGAATTTGCAGCATTATTGGGTGGAATATTTGCTTTTTCCGCAGCATTTTGGACAAGACCGTTGGGTGCCATATTGTTCGGATTTATTGGTGACAGGTTTGGGAGAAAGCAAGCTTTATCCTTGTCAGTTTTATTGATGGCACTTTCTTGTATTATTATTATGGCCAATCTACCTACTTATGAGCAAATTGGGATCACAGCCGCTTGGCTTGTTACCTTTTGCCGTATTCTCCAAGGTTTGTCATCTATGGGAGAAATTGTCGGTGCAAATATTTATTTAACCGAAATTACCAAACCGCCATTGCGTTATCCAATAGTAGCTTTAACGGATACAGCTTCTAGTTTGGGTGGCATGGTGGCATTATTAGTTGCTACTCTTGCCACAAGTATTCAGTTTAATTGGCGCAGTGTTTTTTGGATTGGCTCAGCAATAGCCTTAGCCGAGACGATGGCGCGAACTAAGCTACGTGAGACCCCTGAATTTGTTATGTTTAAAAATGAACAATCAAAGAAAAATCAAACACTAATCAAAAATTTAGAAAAAGAAACCTTTGTTGATGCAAAGAAGATTAGAACCAAGGTGTTGCTGCATTATTTTATGCTGTCATGTGCTTCGCCGCTTTGCTTTTACATAACCTATTTTTATTGTCCTTCCGTGCTTAAAAATAGCTTTGGCTATAGTACGGAACAATGTATTCAGCAAAGTTTTATCATTTCTATTTTTGCGATGATGAGTTTGACTACATGTGCATTTGCGAGCTATAAAATGCACCCGCTTATAGTTTTGAAAATCAAATTTTGGATATTTTTTCCATTTATGTTTTTGATGCCTTACTTATTAACTAAATCACATTACATGGTATTTGCGGTACAGTTTGTGAGCATTGTTTTTTCCTTAACCATTACGCCAGCTTATCCGATTCTTTATAAATACATACCTGTTTTACAGCGTTTTACGAATGCATCCTTTATTTATGCTGTATCAAGGGCAGCAACCTACATCATAACTTCGTTTGGAGTAATTTATATTACTAACATCTTCAGTCATTATGGACTGTGGATAATCATGATTCCTATTTCCATAGGTTACTACTGTGGTGTAGGTTATTTTACAAAATTAGAGAAAGTAAAGGTATCTAAGCGCACATAAGATGTTAGTAACAGTAATAGACAGGATGACTTTTGAGGCAACATTAATAGCTATCAGCTTTACAAGAATGATAGTTGTTCTTTAAATCTACTTAGTTAGAATTCTTTACTTTTTCAAATGCCTATCTTTTTCAGGCTTATCTATTTTCCATCTTTTTTTTTGCCCTTTGCGCAGCTTTTCGTGCTTTCTCTTGAGCATTTTCTTCCTGTGGTGCAGCAGGAGCAACTATTATAGCTGCTGGTGGAGGATTACCATTGGCGTGCACTGCTGGTAATTTATGATCATGTGGAGCATCTATATCCATGGCCCCAGCAACCTGATTGATAAAGAATACCTTAATAAAACTGTTTTTTTCATTTTAGCCTCCCTTATTTAAAAGTGAATAATCTTTTATGAGTAATCCTAACATATTTATTCCAAATTACAAGCAAACTCATCATTATCGTCTCCTTCACTAATTACTCCAAAAATAGAAATAATATTCCCTGCTACTGTTAGAAGAGGGCCTCCACTCATTCCAGGTGCAGATGGAGTTTTATGGGAAATCTGACCATTATTTACTACTACAGCTCCCTGTTGAGCAACAGAAGCTTTTGTGATGTATAGAGGTGATATTCCTAAGTCTCCTATTAACGCTGGCGAGAAATGCACAAGAGGAGCTAAATCATATTGATCACAACCTGGATATCCAATTGCAAAATACTCTTGTAGAAGCCCAACAAAAGCAGCTACTGCGGCGGTATTTGTAAGGAAATTAATGGTTGCCTGACCATTACTGTCTTAATGGATTGGCAGCATTAGGTACAATGTTTGCTATAACTATATCTTCATTATTAAGATACATGGGGCGCTAAGAAAGGCGAGAAGCGGAGCGGGTGGGCGTCGCTGCCACGTGGTATAGTGAGTTATACGAAATGAATTAGGATTATTACGCAGAAAATGTATCAGATCCGCGTGAGTCGCAAGAGGAATAGCTGCTGCATTAATAGCTATAGGTAAACCCATAGATCAAATCCAGCATATCGCTCGGCACAAAATACGCTTCTATATGTTCATCATCTTCAGCGCTGAGCACATGAGCACAAATTAGAACACCGTTTAATTGTTGAACTCCTACATCACCAAGCGGGACAGCTGCTAAATTATTAATAGTTGGCACGCCCCCTACACCAGCTACTTGATTAATTAGAATGCCACTTCCAACGCCGGTAACATTTTCAATAATTGCACCTGCTCCATTTAGAGACTGCGTGATATGAAAAATTTTTCCTGTAATAGGCCTGGTGTGTACGTAGACCCCTTTTTTTACCAAGTTTGTTCCTGCTTCGCTTTTGTAGTTGTCATTAATGCGATTTTTGGGTACTTTTAGGACAGTTTCAGAGAGAGAGAGAGTTAATTGCTGCTAAACAGTTCTCCCTCTGTTCATTATGGAAACTTAAAAATCAGCTTAGCTGAGTTGTGGTTCACTCAGAAAGTCACTGATACCTACGATCCGATAAAAGAATTGTGAGTCAATAACACTATCTGACACACCACCAAAGTGGAATAAAACCGGACATATCGAAAAACCCTTAGGCACGGATAATTTGTCTGTTTTGTTTTGTACATCCTTAATCACATCAGATTTCAGTTCATTTCGATTAAATTTAAATTCACACAAATATAGAGTCTTCGTTGCTGACTGTACTAAATAATCAATCTGCACTCCTTCTTGTGATTTGGTTGCATGCTGCAGAAATGGATTATCTAACAAAACATCTTGAGGGTGTACGCCAATTGCCTGCAAAACTTGACGTCTATTTACCAGTAAAAGGTTTTCAATTTGAAGTCCCATCAAACTATTCCATCCAGGAATAGCGCTCAGAGAGATATCTTGAAACGCATTATTATTTATTTTACCTAAATGCGGTTCAATTACTTTTATATAAAACCGCAGATAGTTATCACTTAGGCGAAAAAGGCTTTTCTTGCTTGGCTTGCCAGTGCTAATTGACCATCCTTGATGTTTAGTAACATAACCACTCGTAATCAATGCATCGATATAAGGGTATAAGCCCCCTCCTTCTGAATAATGTAAAACCTCCCTTATTTGAGCATAATCCCGCATCCCTTGAGCAAGTATAGCGACTATTTTCTTATAAACAGCTCCGCGACGATCAAACAAATCATGAAATATCAAGTTAAACTCATCCACCAATAATCCGTTTGGAGAAAAACATAAACGTTTGAGGTTTTCATCGATAGGTTGATTAGCTTGAATATTTTCAAGATACCAAGGAATGCCACCTGTAATTGATAATATTCGAAAGATGTCATAAGCAGAGCATTTAATGTTTAATTTCTGTAATAATTTGTGACTATCATGAAGACTTAATGGATTCAAAGTCATATGAAGAGTCACACGTCCGAAAAAAGCCGTGCTTTTAATAATATTTTTCTCAATCCACGTGGAGACTGAACCGCATAAAATAAGAATAATATTCGATTTCTGTTCAGACAATTTATCCCACCACATCTTTAGTTTAGGCAGAAAAGTAGAGTCTTTTGATCCCATCCAGGAGATTTCATCAAATAAGATAACGGTTGGCTTGTCTCCTAAATGCATGGAAAGGTTAGCAAATCCATCAAGCCAATTTGTAAAGGTAAAAGGCGGAATATGGAATAACGTAGAAATGGTATTGGCAAAGGCATCATACTGATCTTGAGCGCTCACTCCATCAACTGGCGCCATACCAGCAAAAGGCAGAAAAATTTTGTCTTTTGCATACTCTGCAACTAAGCGAGTTTTGCCAACACGTCTACGACCTTTAATGACAACTATTGCAGAGCGGCGCAGCATAACTACACCATTCAAGCGATCTAGCTCTTGCTCACGCCCAATAAAAACTTTTGTATTTTTCCTATTCATATAGAAATCATAACACAGGAAATGAGTATAATCAATTTTGTTTTTCCTAAAACGCCACAAGGTTCCCTATGGCCAATTAGTGACAACTACAAAATTAAAAACGGCACAAAGTTGTCAAAAAATACCACCTACCAACACACCATAACCTCATAGTTCACACCGAGCGTTTCATAACCCAAAAATCTTGCGCCCAGTTTGAAAGTATAAGGTCGTAAGAGGCGCGACAATATCCATTATCTCCCCACAAGGAGCCATAGGAATTACGCAAGGTAAATAGCTTTGTTGTATCATTGTACCCTACGATCAGCATACTATGTCCTGGTGTAAAATGCATTTTATCAATTTCAGTTTCTGTTTTTCCTAACGCTTTCATTCTATTTTTCTCTTGTTTTATGTATTCAGCGCAAGTTATAGATGGAGTTGATATCATGCTGCTTTCACCCACTAAGCCCCTAAAAGCTCTTGTTGCCTCGTATCCCATCAAAAATAGGCCAAAAGGAACAGGTCGATTGTTTTCATAGAGAGCTTTCTTGATAGCACGTAGTTTTACTGTGTCGTAAGGGACATCGGTATTATCATTTAGTTTTGTGAAGGATACATCAGAACTTGCAGGGTGTACTTGGTAATTCATAGCATCTGTATATGCAGTATCATTTGGCTTGGCTGTATAATCTTTTTCATAAGGCCATATCTCTTCTTTGCAGCATCCTTTTCTGTCGTGAATGTACAGCACATCACGTGGCCGCGGCTTATCTCCTGAAAAGGCACCAATTCCTGCTGTAACACTTATCCCATTATCGTGCGC
Source organism: Candidatus Finniella inopinata (assembly GCA_945860985.1). Lineage (GTDB taxonomy): Bacteria > Pseudomonadota > Alphaproteobacteria > Paracaedibacterales > CAITNM01 > CAITNM01. The sequence continues at coordinate 3,515 of CAMASM010000070.1, read as the reverse complement.
GACACCACCTCTGGCGTTGTAGTAAAGAAAAAGGCGTGAAAAGGGTACCTTTTCTACTTTTTTATACATCACATAATTCCATACAAGCCAATCAAACTCTATAGCCGCTGTAATAGCGTTACTTACACAAGAATTGAGTGAACCTTGGTTTTGCACTGGCCAAAGGCTTTCCCACTTGCTTGCGTTGCTGGTAAGATAAGAACGCACATCATAAGCAGCAGGTGGTGGCGGTGCAGAACTGTCATCTGTAGCCGTGGAGGAGAAGTATTGTATATGTTGAGGGGCTATAAATCCATGTCCATAAGAGTCTGGATTATAAGCTGATATTTTTTTCCAATGCAGATACATCGGTTTACTGGTTCTTTTTGGAAACTCTTTTATTTTTTCTATGTATGCCAATGCTTCTTCAAGAGCAGAACGAAATAGCGTTTGGGAGTTTCTTTCATTGCGCGCCTTCTTTTTGCTAACATCTAGCTTTTTTTGAGGCACTTTTCTTTCTACTTCTTCTAAATCTAAATCAGAATCAAATGCGCTATTTACGTTTGGCACATTTAGCATAGCTAAGATAAAAACTAAGCTATAAATATATTTTTTCATTTCAAATCTCCCTTTATTAACAGTCAAAAACTATAATTTTGAAGAGGATTTGACGGCCTCACAGAATAATGCAGGAATAGGAGTTGTCTCTTCATTACCTCCAGAAATTATGAGGCGAACTACGTCTGCTGCATTTTGCAAATCTCTAAGATTTTTCTCAAAGTCAAGCGTAAAACTAGCAAGCTCCGCATCGCGCTCATGCCTTAGCAGCTCTAGTGCTCTTTTATTTTGGCGTCTAGCTAATTCTTTAAGGGCTGTGCATTTTTTTGTATATAGATCTATTTCTAGTTTTTGCTTAGCAACACTACACTTTCCCACAAATTCCTTGTCTATTTTTGAGAGGTATTCCTTTAAAGCGTCAGCTAGTGCATTACTTTGCTCTTGAAATTGATTGTGCCTTTCTAAAGTGGCTTGATCGAACACTGGTTTCAGCCTAGCAGTGGATTTTTCAATTCTATCATTATCGTCTTTTGCCGCTTTTTGATCATCGAGAATTTTACGTTTTAATTGTTCTAGGTCATGAGCTTTCTTTTTTGCCGCTTTAAGACCCCTAATTTTTTCAGTAAGAACTTGTAGTTGTTTTTTAATTTGCTCTTTTTGAGCTTCACATTCCTTATGCTGATTACCATTTCTTGTTGTGCGGTGGATTGGAGACTCATCTTCCGAATCATCGCTCCATTCATTACAATGACTACGTACATTTAATTCTTTCAGCTGTTTTTTTAATGCAGATGCTTGAGTTTTTAACAATTTAAGAGATTCATCTGGTTGCAAACATTCATTATCAATATTTGCTACAGCTAAGCTATGTGCTGGATAAAGTGCATCATGAACGGCGTTAGTTAAATCTGCAAATTGTTGGCTATATGCTTTCTTATGTTCAGCATAATGAGTACTTGGGATATTCAAAGACGTTGGGCTTTCTGCTCTTCCGGCTGCAGGCACGAGTTCTTCTGCGGAATCTACAACTTTTTTTCCTTCTATAGGCAAGATTGCTTCTGATAGTTCTGCCGGAGTGAGATCTACAACATCATCTTCACCAATTGCAAGGCTATCAACTGTTGGATCCTTATCATCATCTATTGCTACCCTTCCTGCTCCTCCTACTAGGGGACCATTTACCACACTATCACTTGGTTTTATAGTCGTACTTGGCTTCAAAGATCTAGCAAGGATCTCTAAAGCTTGCAAGATTTGTTGTTTTTGCTGCTGACTGACGACTGGAAAAGTCCCAAGATCCTTAGGTGACTGGTCGCACTGACACGAAGTACCCCTAGGCGGTTGCATTCTCCTGGATTCTTGAATGCCACAGTCAGTATCCAAGTAATAGCTACTTGAAGCGTTTGCTATGGTATTCATCAACCCCAAAACAACAAGCTGCAAAAGTATCTTTTTCATAAACAATTCTCAATTATAGTATTTGCATATTATTAATATACATATTACTACTTAATATATAGTTAATTTATATATAATGATTGGAAGACCAGGCCAGAAAGGCCTGGGTTTTTTAATTACTACCTTGCGCATGCCTAATGCTCTTTCTGGTGGTTTTCTCCGTTCCATAGACGATTAGAAGATTTCTTAATAAATTGGAACTGGTACCGCCCTTGAAGCTATCCTTAGGACTTCTGATACATTTACGGTGCTTGGTAGAGGAAGTGTATATCTTAATCCAAACAAATAGCTACTAACGTCTTCTAATGTTGCTCCTGTCATTCTTAGTGCATTTATGACACTATTAGCCATAGCAATATGAGTGCTGAATGAGTTAGCTGCGTCTTTATATATGGCATCTTGAACCGCAACATTTAATTTATTAATTTTTTCCTTTGGTGTAAGTCCTGCGAATCTATTTTCCATTGCTCTTGTATTAGCCGGTGATACCCAAATTGGTGTATTCACGTCATACACAAGAGGTTGAAACGATTTTGCCGCCTCAGTATTCGCGTTTGTCACAGCGTCCATTGCCCCGTCCATCAAAAAATCTGCTTTTTCCCTTGCTTTTCTTGCCTCGCCTTCTCTTGTCGCGATAAGTCTTTCTCTATACTCTCTTGCCTTCGCTGCTTCTGGTCCTGTCGGTGCTGTGTTTGTTATATACTTCCCCGCCTCTACTGCTGCCTTTTCTGCCTTTATTACCGCATCATACGCAGCCTTTGCATCCTTTGCCGCCCTTGCCGCATTCGCTTCCGCCACTCCTACTCCTCCGAAACCAAAAGTTGCCCCGTTCTCTGGATCAACGACTGGCGGTGTAACCTTTAAATTTTTTGCGAGTTCTCTAAGAAGGTTTTCTACAAGAGATTGAGATCCTGCCTTCTTTGACGGGCAACTTTCGCTGGCACTAGGCAAGATGGCGTGCTCACATCTGCCATGGTGAGAAACATCAGAATCCAACATCCCAACAGGTATTTCTGTGATAACCCTAATGCATCTAGTGCTACTTTCTCTTTCCTGGTTTATTCCATATGGATTGCCACAATCGCTCGCCTGTGAGGGGGTAAAGCTTACGGCACAAAGTAGGGCCGCAGTACTGAATATTTTCATATATAGTCTCCATGTATGTATAAATTGAAAAATGAGAGCCAATGAAGGTAAGTTCATAGACTCTCAGAAAATTTCTTAAATTTCAGCCGGTAGCGCCGCTGAAGCTACCTTTAGGACGTCTCGTATATCTAATATTTCTTCATTTACCTCACTTAATGGCCCTGGTAATCTAGAATCTTTAAGTATTAGCGGCTTCAAATAGTCCCGTATATTTTGGGATGTTGCTCCTTCGCCTGTTCTAAAATGAAGTGCAACACCATAAGATGTTAGTTGAAATACAAACAAAAAAATGGAGTTGCATTTGGAAAAATATCACCACTTATCTTATGAGGAAAGAGTGAAAATAGCGAAGCTTTGGCAATCGAAGTCCTCAA